>DATBSM010000045.1:0-5844 GCA_036559785.1 Gemmatimonadales bacterium | reverse complement strand
CCCGACTCCCCTTGTTGGCGCCTTCGGTGATCTCGCCGACCAGGTGGGTCTGACCCGAGATCACCTCAACGGTTCCACTCAATTTTGCTTTGAAGGATTCTGAAGCCGGCTCCGCTTTGACTACCCAATACGAATGAACCGGTGCCTTGCCGGCTTCCCCGGACGGCCCCTCGTCGAAGCCGAACACCAGGGTCGCCGTACCCTGCCGCTCGCCATTCACCGTACCCGACATGGTGTACTGTCCCGAGCTGTCCCGCTTGATGGCCTTCACGTGATAGGACAGCTGGATCCTGTTATCCTGACCTGCCGTATCAGCCGGAGTCACACTCTGACCGTCTAGCGACTGCCCGATGGGTACGAGCCCCAGGCTCAGCACTAGAAGAGCATGGCTCTGGATTCGGGTGAACATTGGTTGCCTCCTTGAGGAGTAATCGTGAATAGGTTCGGCTCACCTATGCTGGCAAGCGCATCTGCTTCCGAAGACTCTTGTCGAACGCCGCCGCGGGCACGAAGCGCCGGAGCAGGCTGATCTGGCGGGCTGCCTTGCCCGCGGTGTAGCGCCGCTGCGGGTTCGCCACGGTAGACGCCTTCACCACGGCCGCCGCGACCAGCTCCGGCGAGTCCGCCACCTTCATCGCATCCCGCATGACCCCCTCGGCGTTCGCCCGCGCCGGCTGGTAGACCTCAAGCTGCTGATCCGCCTGGTAGACGTTGCCCTCGAACGACGTACGCGTGTACGCGGGCTCGACCAGCACGACTCTGATGCCCGAGCCTCTGATCTCATGATCGAGCGACTCGGAGTAGCCTTCCACGGCGTGCTTGCTGGCTCCGTACAGGGCCATGAACGGTGCCGGGATCAGGCCCATGACCGAACTGATGTTGACGATGCGTCCCCTCCCCTGCCGCCGCATGGCGGGAAGCACGGCCTTGGTCACCCGAATGAGCCCGAACAGGTTGACCTCGAAGAGAGACTTGGCCTGCTCCAGCGACGACTCCTCGGCGCCCGCGATCAGGCCCACGCCCGCGTTGTTGACCAGCAGGTCGATGCGCCCGGCCTGGTCCAGCACCTGCGCTACCGCAGCTTTCACCGATTCATCACTCGTCACATCCAGAACCAGATATTCGACGCCGGACACCCTCGAGGTCGGCGGCTTGCGATAGGTGCCGAACACCCGGTACCCGGCGGCGTGCAGCGCCCGGGCGGTTGCTGCTCCGATCCCGGCCGATGCGCCGGTCACGATCGCCACTTGACGCGTCTGCTGCGTTCCCTTGCTTGACATACCGTGCTCGCTTTCCGTTGAGGTCAACCGCCCTGGCCAAATATGATGGTCGTCATATTTAAGCGCGAACGCAACCGCCGTAGCTGGTGCATTGGAGTCAGGAGCTGCTGGGGGTGGAGTGCTTCAGCGCAGCCGAGCGGAATGCGTCGGAGAGCTTGGGGTCGTCGACGGCGCGCGCCAGCACCAGTGCGCCGACCATGGTGGACAGGGTGGCGAGCGCCTGCTCGTGGGCGCCCGGCTTACCCCACTCGGGCAGCTGGCGGGCGACGAGGTCGATCGCTTCCTTGATGCGGCGGGTGGCGGCGTGGCGAACCTCGGGTGCCTGGCGCGGCATCTCGGAGCCGAGCGCCGCCATGGGGCAGCCGCTCTCGACGCCCTGGAGGTGTTCCTCCGAGAGATAGCCGCCCATCAGCGTCTCAAGTGCCTTCTCCGGCGGTGCGCCCGAGGCGATCCGCTCGAGTGTGGCCAGGCTTTCGGCGCCGGCACGGTCGGCCGCCTCCGCCAGCATCGCCTCCCGCGACGCGAAGTGGGCGTAGAAGCCGCCATGGGTCAGGCCCGCCTCCTTCATGATGTCGGCAACACCGGTGCCGCTGTAGCCGGTGCGCCGGATAGCACGGCCGGCCGCCTGGACGATGCGATCGTGGGTGGCTTCCTTGCGATTCTGGTCTGGGCGTCTCTTGGCGGTGCTCATATGATAATCATCATATAACCGGGTACGATAGAGCGCAAGGGGTAGCGCCAGGCTTACTGGTGCTCGCCGGGTCGGGGTAGAGGCAAGCGAATCTCTGGTGCAGGCAAGCCCGGCCGTGCCGCGAGCACGATCAGCGGTGCGGTGGCAAGCGCGGCCAGCAGCGCCAACGTCGGGTAACCCCACGCGCCTACGATCACGCCAGAGACGGCGCCGGCCGTCGCTCCCGCCAATCCCATCATCAGATCCGACAGTCCCTGAGCCGATGCGCGCAGCCCCAGCGGAATAGACTCGCTGAGCAGGGTGGACCCGGCCACCATACTGGCGGACCAACCCAGGCCGAGCACCATGAGTCCGGCGGCGAGACGGGCGGTGTCGTGTCCTGCTGTCCCCGCCAGGGTACACGCCGCGAGCAACAGCGCGATGCCGGTGAAGATGACCGGACGGCGGCCGAGCCGGTCCGTGAGCCAGCCGAAGACCGGCGAGAACGCGTACATGCCGGCGATGTGGAAGCTGAGCACCAGGCCCACGATGCCGAGGGTATGCGCCGCGTCGTGGCCGGCGGCCTTGATATGCACCGGCGTCATCGCCATGACGCCGATCATGACCACATTGCCGACCGCCATGGCGCTCACGCCCAGCCGAGCCGCCGGGTCCGACATGACAAACCGCAGGGCTTCGCCCATGCCGGGACGGGGAGCGTTCGATTCCGGTGAGCTCGGAGGGCCCAGCGCGGTGCGCGCGACGACCGCCGGGTCCGGCCGCAGGAACACGCTGAGGAGCAGTATCGCGAAACAGAACAAGACCGCGGAGAAGAAGTAGGGGCCGGCCAGGGTAGGCACACCGTACCGGCCCACCATCTTGCCTGCCAGTGGTGCCAGGCTCGGGCCCATGACGGCGCCGATCGTGGTCGCCCAGACGATTATGGAGAGATGCCGGCCCCGGAGTGCCGCCGGGGCCAGGTCCACCGCAGCATAGCGGGCCTGCAGATTTGCCGTGGTCGCGCCGCCGAATAGAAAGAATCCCAGGAACATGAGTGGAATCGACCCCCGCGTCGCCGCGGTGACCACCAGGAGCGCCCCCACCGCTGCCACGAGATAGCCCGCCGCCAGACTCGGCCTGCGTCCATAACTCCGGACGATGGCCGTCGCCGGGATCGCGAACAGCGCGGTACCGACTACCGCGGCGCTCTGGGCGAGACCCGACAGGGAAACCCCAGCAATGTCCGCCGCCAGCAGCGCTCCCACCGACGCGCCGACCGCGACCCCGATACCGCTGATGATCTGGGTGACAAAGAGCAGGCGCAGGGTGCGGCGCTGGACGGCGGCGGGTTCCATGGACCAAAATAAGGCGGTAAGGCGGTAAGACGGTAAGGCGGTATGCCCGGTACGGTACTCCCTCCCGTTGATTGTCCTAGATTGAATCGATGCACATCAAACGCCAAGGCGGGAGAGTCGGCCTCGACGACCGGCCGGGACTGTTCTGGGCGCTGGGGCTCTTTCTGTTCGCCGGTGGGGCTCTGTCTATCGCAATGGCGCTCGGGCTGGCGGAGAACGCAGGCGAGCTGGAACCATGGGAGCGCCTCGCTGCTATGGGGATCGGGCTCGGGGTCTGCGCCGGGGCCGTGTGGTGGCTGGCGCGAAACCCCGGTACCAGCGTGCAGCTGGATCTGACCCGCCGCTCCCTCAGGCTGGTGCGCTGGGGCATACTCGGCCGCCAAGTGCGAGAGCTACCGTTCGACCAGTTCGAGAGCACGCTGGTGGAAGAGAGCGAGGACAGCGACGGCGGCAGGGTGTGGCGGCCCGCGGTGCGGCTCCGGTCGGGCGAGGTTCTCCTGCTGTCCGAGCTGTGGAGTCACGACGAGCCCGGCGTGCGCACCGCCGTCGCCACCGTGGCGGAGGTCTGCCGACTGCCTACCTTCAACTGATCCGCTCGACCAGCTCCGATGGGGGAACCAGCTTGAACCTGAACTTCTGCTCCACCAACTGGCGCACCGGCTTTCCTGCGCGTTTGGCCGGCCGGAAGCGCATCTCCCCGAGCGCTGTTCGAACCGATGCGGTGAAGCGAGGGTCGTCGCTCTGCACCACTTCGATCGTGGTCGTGTCCACCCGACCTACGGTGTCGACGACATAGGTGGCCCGCACCAGCCCTTCGGTTCCGATGGCGGCCAGCTCCCGCGGATAGATCGGCGCTACACTCGACGCGTAGCGCTCTACCATCTCGTCCACCTCCAGCACGCTGAAAGCGGTGTCCGGGATCAACCGGGATGGCGGACCGATGGGCAGCTGGCCCCGGGCGCCGCTCCGATTGCGCCGCCCACGGGCGCCATGCGCCGGCTCCAGGCTGAGCCAGCCTCCGTCCGGCACGAGAAGATACCGACCGTCTTCGAGATCTCCGCCCAGCTTGCCGAACTGGATGATCTCGTTCTGACGCGCGCGCACGTCCACCCGGTCGGGGGGCAGCAGAAAGAACAGCCTGGCCTCGCGCTCGTCGGCCGGCATCTGCCTGCCGCCTGCGGTCAGGCCCAGGGCAAACCACACCAGTGCGGCGTGTGCCAGAAAGCTGAGGAAGGCACACTCCGCGCTTTGAAGGAAGTTCCTACCGGACTCCAGGAGGGTGGTACGCATAGCCAGGGCCGCCAGATGAGCGAGCCGCGCTGTTGACTCTACATATATGACGAATGTCCCCCCTCAGCAAGACACCGGATCCAAGGTCGCACCGTCTCGAGTCCCATTGTTCCATCCAGCATCTTGACGGCCGGACCGGCGGGCAGGATCCTGTAGCGCGCTATGGTACCGAGACGCCCCCGAGTCGCCACCTTCCTTGCCCTCGACCGCAACACCGGCGCGGTCGCCCTTGCCATGTTCACCATGGCCCTGGGCGAGCACCTATGGCGTCGGTTCATCCCGAAATATCTGGAGGTCATGGGAGCTCCGGTGACCGCGATCGGTGTGTATGGCAGCACCGAGGACCTGCTGGACGGACTGTATCAGTACCCGGGCGGCTGGTTCGCCGATCGACACGGACGCAGGCGTGCCCTGCTGCTGTTCGTCATTCTTGCGGCGATCGGTTATGCGATCATGGCCGCGGCCCCTACCTGGCCGATAGTACTCGTCGGTCTGGTCTTCATGATGGCCTGGTCCAGTCTGGCCAGCCCAACTCTCTTCGCCGTTGTTGGAGACGCCCTGCCCCGCGAACGGCGGGCCATGGGCTTCTCGGTGCAGTCGATTCTCAGGCGAGTGCCCATTGTCATTGCGCCCGTCCTGGGCGGACTGCTCATCGGAAGCCGCGGAGTACGGGAGGGTGTGCGAACGGGACTGACCATTTCGATCCTGCTCGCCATCGTGACCATCGTGATCGTCTCCCAGATACGGCTCGCCCTGCCGCCGCTCTACGGCGGCGATGCCCGTGGGGTGTGGCGCTCATTTCCACTTCCGCTGCGCCGGCTGCTCCTCTCGGACATCTTCATTCGCACCTGCGAAGGGATGGTAGACATCTTTCTGGTGCTCTACGCATTGAACGTGCTTGGCATCAGCGCTCCCCAGTTCGGCGGCCTGATCGCGGTGCAGGCGACCACCGCGATCCTGTCCTATCTGCCGGCCGCCCGGCTGGCTGACCGGGTCGGGCGGAAGCCGTTCGTCCTTGCCACCTTCACCGCCTTCTCCCTATTTCCGATCGCTGTCATTTTGGCCCATAGCTTCACCGGGCTGGTGCTCGCCTTCATCGTGGGGGGATTGAGGGAGATGGGGGAGCCGGCGCGGAAGGCGCTGATCGTGGATCTCGTTCCCGAAGGAGCGAGGGCACGGGGCATTGGCCTCTATTACCTCATTCGAAGTCTCTCGATCACGCCGGCCGCGACCATTGGTGGGTTGCTCT
>DATBSM010000044.1:0-25775 GCA_036559785.1 Gemmatimonadales bacterium | reverse complement strand
GGATCGGTCTGGAAAGCCCAGTCCAGGATCAGAAAGGTCTGCCCTACATGGGTGACCCGGACCGCCCCAAACCGGGCGAAGCCATCGCCGCCGTCCGTCTCGAAGACGTATCCGAACCCTGGCGATGCCTCGATCGGCGTGACGGCGTACGGCGCGCAACCATCCACGCTGGAGTCCGGGGTGCAGGGGGCCAGGTCGATACTGGTGAGATCGTCAACCGGAACCGGTCCATAGAACTCTACGCCCGTTCCAGTCCGTACCGGCTCCAGGAACAAGAACCCGTCAACGTCCCGCTCGACGGAAAAATCGATGGTCGAGGAGGAGCCTGCCCGGACAAGGCCCAGCTCGTTGTCCTGGACCCGTGAGTCCGCGTTGAGGTCGTCCCAGAAGCGGAAACCACTTTCCGGATCCTGGGTTTGACGCGCGAAGAGCAGCACGTTTCGGCTGTCGGGCCGTGGTGTGTCCCAGACCGTCGCCGACCGTGCGCTCTCGGCGCCGGCCCGCGACGATGCGCTGACGGCAAAGCAGCGCGGGGTCCCATTGACCAGGGCGCCTACCACGAACTCGGGCGCGACCGTGGTTCCTTCCAGCCCCCAGGAAGTACCGCAGAGGTCAAGCTCGAGGTCGTAGGACGTGCTGTAAATCAGGTAGCTCTCGAAGTTGGTGGGATCCGAGGTGTACGAGTTGTCGGTCCAGGTCAGCGCAACCGCCCCATCGAGGGTGGTACCGACCAGAAAGGCCGGGACGTCCGGCGGGATTGCCGGAGCGGTTTGATCGGAGGAGCATGCAGCGATCAGAACGAGTACGAGCGGCGCCCACCTGCCCCGCATAGCCGTGCTCCAGTGAGGGATTTCCTGTAGCCTAGGCAGATCGCGTGCCAGGGAGGCGGGACAGCGGGGCAGCGGGGCAGTAAGAGCCCACCTTCCGGATCTGATGACTGGACGAGGAGCGCCGGACGTCAAACAGCAGCCCCGCTGCCCCGCTGTCCCGCCGTCCTGTCCCCGCCCGAGGACACCTTTACTGTTCGAAGGTGGTCTGGTTGTAGTCGAACTTGAGATCCGGCAGATCGGTCAGGTAGATGGAAAAATAGAACGCAAAGTTCCCATTGGCGTTCCGCACGAAATTGAAGCCGGCGCGCCACTCATGAAGCTGGCGTTCGAGCCGGACCGACTGCGACTCGAACTTGCTGTCGGTGATGTTGTACAGTGATCCCCAGGAGAGCGACCAAAACGGAGTGGGAGAGAAGTTGGTATTGAACCGCAGGCTCTGCTCATTCCTCTGAACCACGTTGGGGACGGGCCTGGTGCGAGACAGGGTGTAGTCGAAATTGGCCGAGAAGCTCCGGCCGCCTGAGAAGGGCTCCATAGTGTTGTAAAACGAGCTCCTTCTCGCCCGCTCAGCCTCCCCCTCGTTCGGCACCTCCTTGCTCGGCAGCTGAGCCCCCTTCTTGCCGCCCAGTCCGAAGATCGAGCCGATGCTGCGAAAGGTGTTCGCCGAAATGGCAAAGCTCGCGCTCACACTGCTGACGAATGGGTCGAATCTGGAGCTATCCATCCCGGCGACACCGGCCCAGAGATCGTGCGTCAGGCTGAGCGTAAGCTGGGAAAGCATATCGCTGAGAAACGAGTTGGTGATGGACTCCGTCGTCCAGCCGGTGCGACCGGGCTTTTTCGCCTGCTCGAAATCGTAGCTGATCGAGCTGGTATTGATGCTCAACACTCGGAACTTCCGGGGCTCGACGCCCTCGGCCTCGGCTTCTCCCTGCCTGGTCTTGGCCTTGCCCTCGAAGGCCTGGGACAGAGTCATGCTCACCGTCTGGGTGGCATCACTGCGCAACTCGAAGGGCTGCCCAGGCAACGCGATCGCCCGGGCGTACGCCTCGGGCACGCTGGCGGCGGGCGAGAAATTCCAGCTGAAGGTCGGGGAGAAGCTGTGCCGAATCCGGCTCGCGAATCCAAAGCCGGGGAAGAACGCGAAGAGCGTCGGCGAGGCGGTGGCCGAAAACCTGAATCGCTTGCCCTGCAGCACGTAATCGCCCCCGGTGTTCCGGTTCCGGAGCGCAAATGGGCCACCAGTGGTGTTGGCGATCCCCACGGCCGGCTGCACTTTCCAGGAACCGCGGAAGAGAACCGGCAGATTAATGCCGGTATTCCAGTCGATGCCGGTGGAGAAATCTCCCAGGAAGGTGCGGGTCACCGTTCTCGTGTCGGTCGGGTCGGGCGTGGTTGGGTCGTCGACCTCGAACGTGACCGAGTCGCGCCCGGTGGTCTTTTGGTCGGTGACGGCAATCGAGTTCTGCCAGTTGAATGACCAGAATCGCAGCGGCGTGTCCAGATTGAACACTCTTTGCCGGCTGCTGCCGGTCTGTTCCACCGTATCGAGCCCTCCGCCGGGGAGGATCACCACAATCGGATTCAGCGGGGTCTTGGAGCTGGTATTGTTGGTCGCGCTCAGCCCCGGCGACCAGGTGATGTTGGAGCCCAGGTCGATCGAGGCCGGTGAGATCGTCAGCGCCGGAAGCAGCTGTTGGACGCTACCGTCCGAAAGACTCTGCCGGCGATTCCCTCCGAGGGTGACGGTCCCCCAGCCGTAGCGTTTGGAGAAGTTCACCGAGCTGGTGATCTGCTGGGTGTTGAGCAGTGGATCGATGGCGTTGCGCTCGAGGATCGTGGTATTGCTGACATAGTTGAGGTCGAGATTCAGGCTGGTGGACAGGTTGAACGTCTGCTGGTGATCCCACCTCAGCGTCATGGACGACCCGCCCCCGGTCTCCAGCTGCTTACTGTAGGCCACCGACCCGCTGACGAAACGGTTGAGCCAGTTGTACTGGCCGCCGATTCCATACTGCACGTAACGGTTGGAGTACCAGTCGAGGCGGCCGGTCAGGTCGATGTAGTCGTTCGCGACCCAGTAGTACCCGATGTTGGTGATCTGGCGGTTATAGGATGGGTTGGTTCGAACTACGTCGTTGAATCCGAACTGAGGCACCAGGACCCCCGAATGACGCCCCGGCCGCATGTCTTGAAAGATGAACGGCAGCCAGAGAATAGGCACGTCGCGCACATAGAGCACAACTGGTCTGGCGACCAGGACGTCCTTCGACACCCATTTCACCTGCCGCCCGGAAAAGTGGTAGTGGGGCACCGGCAGGTCGCAGCTGGTGATCTCACTCGACGCCGCGTAGATCCGGCTGGAGCTGGAGTCCTGCGAGACGTCTCCTCGCAGAAACCACACGGTCGATCCCTCGGTAAAGTTGGTCAATGCGTCGGTGATCACGCCTCGTCGGGTGCAGGTGTCGTAGCGAATGCCCTGCCCCACCATCACCTGCCCCCGATCGAAGAGCTTGGGCTCCCCCGACGCGTCCAGCAGACAGCTCGCGCTGCGGTAGGTGATGGTATCCGCCTCCAGGGTGGAGCCCCGCCGCTCGGTCAGTGCTTTCCCCTGCAGGAAAACCCGCTGATCCTGGACGAAGACCGTGGCAGAATCGGCGCTGTACCGGGTAGCCTGATAGCCGGAGCGGCCCAGGAGGTCGGTGACGACGGAATCGGGCGCGGCAAAGGTCCGAGACGGAGCGGTCGGCAGGCCCAGCCTCCGGGCCATCGCGGTGTCCAGCGGCTGCCCTGCCTGCAGGGAGTCTCTAGCCAGGCGGGTTGAGTCACGCAGCGAATCCGCCCGGGTCTGAGGCCTGCGTTGGCCGGCAGGCACTTGGGCCTCCGCCGGTGACCCCAACAGACAGAGCAGCAGGATGACCCCGATCGTGCCGCCGGCGGCCCGTTCCGTCCGCGCGCGCCGCCGAGTGATAACGACCGATCCTGCGAAGCCGATCTCGTACAGCACCAGCAGCGGCACGGTCATCATGATCATCGAGAGCAGGTCGGCGCCGGGCGAGAGGATCGCCCCAGCGATGAACGCCAGCACCACGGCGAAGCGGCGGAACCGGCGGAGCTCCGACGGTCCGATCACTCCCAGCCAGGAAAGGATGATGATCACCAGCGGCAGCTCGAACGAGATGCCGAGCGCCATCGTCACCTGCATGACGAAACTGAAGTATTTGTCGTAGGTGATGAACGGCGCGATCGCCTCGGTCTGGAAGCTGAACAGGACTCGAAGCGCCTGGGGCACCACCACTACATAGGCGAGGGCCGCGCCGGTCATGAAGAGGAGGAGCCCGACGAAGAGCGAGGGCACCAGGGCCTTCTTCTCCCGCGCATACAACGCAGGGGCGAGGAAGGCCCAGAGCTGCCAGAGAAGAATCGGTGAGGCCAGCACCAGCCCCACCAGGAAGCCGAGCTTGAAGACGATCATCACCGGCTCGGTCGGACTGAGCACGACCAGCTTCCCATCGGTGAGGTATGGCGCGATCGGGCGTTTGAGCAGATTCACGAGCTGAAAGTGCTGTACCGCCCACAGGCCGACGGCAGATCCGAGAATCACGGCGGCGAGCGACCGGAGTATGCGGGAGCGCAGTTCCTCGAGATGATCGAGGAAGGGCATTTCCCCATGGGTGCCGGTCATAACGCGGGCGACGCCCGGGCTTAGCGCCCGAGCGCCTTCAGTCGGTCTCGAGCGAGGGCTGCTTCGTCGGATTGAGGATACTTCTGAACCACCCGCTGATAGGCCTCCCTGGCCTTCTTCGTTTCCTTACGCCGCTCGGCCACCAGACCAAGATTGTACTGGGCCGACGCCGCGCGACTCGAAGTGGGATACTTCTGGACCACCTGGCCGTAGTAGAAGGCGGCCGAGTCCGGGCTTTCGGCCGCGAAACTCTGCCCGATGAAGTAGAGCGCGTCGCCAGCCCGGTCGCTGGTGGGATAGATCCGCAACATCTCGCGCAGGCCCTGCCGCGCGGTCGAAGTGCTTCCCCGTCTTAACTGGGCCAGCGAGGCCTCGTACATCTGATCGGCGGAGGCCGCGGAGGTGGGGCTGGGAGTGGAGGGGTCTCCGGGCGGGGTGGAGGATATCTGCTCGCCCCGGGCCTCGAGCTGGGTGCGCAGCTCGCTCAGGCGCTGCTGACTCTGACCGGTCAGCTCCTGCAGCTGCACCAGCTGCTGCTGGATGTTGTACAGGTCGGTTGCCAGATCGCCTCGCAGCCGGCTGACAGCCTTGCGGTCGGAGCTCAGCGAGTCCAGCACCCGCTGCTGGATCTGAATGACCTGGGCGAGCTGTGCCGCGCGAGCCGAATCTCGGCGGGTGGTCTCCGCCTTGAATAGGGCGACATCATCCTGCACCTGCTGGATGTCGCTCTTGGTAACGCAGCCGCCGAGGCCTCCCAGGACCCCGGCTCCGAGGATCAAGAACCGGGGGATCGAGAAGGGCGGTCTCACTGCGGCGCGGTGAGGTTGTCGCCGCCTGACGTGACTTCGAACTCGTCGCGGCGGTTCTGGGCAAAGGCGGTCTCGTCACTACCCGGATTGAGAGGCCGCTCCTCACCATAGGAGATGACGTCCAGTCGTGCGCCGTCTACGCCCTTATTCTCGAGATACCGCTTGGCCGCGGCCGCGCGGCGGTTGGCCAGCGCGAGGTTGTACTCGTCGGACCCGCGCTCGTCGGCATGACCGCTGATGCGGAGCTTGACGTTCGGGTTGGCGGTAAGAACCACCGCCTTGCGGTCCAGGGTTGCCTGATCGGCCGGGCGCACGGTAGCCTGGTCGTAATCGAAGTTGATCATGGCCGCCAGGTCCGCCGCGACGGCGCGCGAGCGCTCGGCAGCCTCTCTCGCCATCCGCTCCCGCTCCATCCGCTCCCGATCGGCGCTGTCATCCGCCGGCTCCGGGGCCGGCTGCGGTACTTCAACCGGGGTCGGTTCCGGCGCGGGTTCCTCGGGAGCGGGCTTACCGCCGCAGGCACCGGTGAATCCGGCGGCGGCCAGGAGCATCAGCAGAGAAGGTGCGCGCATCGTTACTCCACAATCATGGGTTAGGAACAATGGTGGTCCGCCCAAGCCGGCGCGACCACGACGGAAGCCGAGCGGCGTCTGGGCTTGCCAGCTGCCGCACTCGGCCGGTTTCGATGTCGACGATCCAGATCTGACGACGGCCGCTTCGATCGGAGATAAAAGCGACATGCCGGCCGTCGGGCGCCCAGGTGGGGTCTTCATTCCGGCCCGACGACGTGAGCTGCCGCACCCGGCGCCCGGAAACGTCGACCAGAAAAATTTGCGGGCTCCCGGAGACCTCCCGGTGGAAGACGACACTGGCACCGTCAGCAGACCATTCAGGAGCATTCGAGCTTCCCGTAGCCCCAAAATCGAACGGCGCCAGCAGCTCCTGATCGGTTCCATCCGCCGCCATCACATACAGCTGAGGCGGTCCGGCCCGGGTGGAAATGAAGGCGATGCGCCGCCCGTCTGGCGAAAACGTAGGGCTTAAGTTGTCCGCGAAGCGCCCCACGGTCAAGCGTTGCGCGCAACACCGCTCGGTAACGTTGGCCGTGTAGATGTCCGTGCCGCGCTCGTCGGAGTGGGCAAACGCCAGGGTGCGGCCGTCGGGTGAGAATGCGGGAGTGATGTTGAGTGCGGTCTGCGAGCCCTGGGCCAAGAAAGTGGCGCCGTTGGAGAGTGATTGCACAACGATCCCGCCCCGACCTTCACCCAGCTGGGTGTACGCGATCCGCTGGCCGTCGGGTGACCACGCCGGCGAGAGCGACGTTTGTCCTGCCGGTGTGACCGGGGTGAGATCGTGCCCGTCGCTGTCGGCCCGGTACACCCGTCCTCTGGACACGAACAGCAGTCGGCTCGCTGCCGCTCCGGAGGTCCCGCTGGCCCACCGAGTGACCTCATCGGCTACGCGATGAACTTCGAGTCGGAAATCCGGACCCGACGACAGGGGCACGGTCTGCTGGTTCCGGAGCTTGCCCGCATTCACCTCGTGCAGCCGGGCAGTGACGCCTCCTGCGGCCTGGGTCAACTCGACGGCAAACTCGGCCCCGAGACTCTTGTACAGCTCGTAGTTCACGGGACCAGTTGCTTCGGTGGTGCCTCCACCGGTGGTGGTCGCCACCCGCGGCGCGTCAGCGACGGTAATCATCTCGAAACGATCGCTGTAGTCGAGGTCCCGCTGGACGATGGCGCGAACCGAGTCGAGCCCCGGGCCGGGAAGCACCACGAGGCCGGGTTTGACTCCAGGGCGGTAGTCCACCCCGACCCGCACACCTTCGTCCACCCGGGTCGTATCCTGAGCGGCCAGCGTTCCGGCAGCGGCAAACATGGGAAACAGCACGAAATAGAATCGTTTCATCGCGTTGGCTTGAAGTAGAAGCTGACAGGCAATACGTCTGCCTCCCACCCGTCAGGTAGCTGGCCGAAGGCTCGGCTGTTGCCCGCGGCCTCAACGGCGCCCTGGGCATCGATGTCGAAAGCAAAGCTTCCCGAGCGCGTTACGAATCGAATGTCGCGTACCGAGCCGTCCCTCAGGATCAGGAAGCTGATCTCGGCGAAGTTGCTCTGCTTGGCCGAGGCCCGGTCCCACCGCTGGTAGACCTGGGTCACGATGTTGCGCAGGTACTCGGGATACGGAAATGCCAGGCCCGGCGTCTTGATTGTGGCGACATCTCTCCCGGTGCTCGGCGTCTCACCCGGCGCCGGAGCCACCGGGGCCGCGGTCTGGGGAGACGGCTCTCGCTCGCTTTCCACCGGTGGCGGCTTCGGTGCGGGCGCGGGCGGCGTCTTGACTGGCTTCGGTGGTTTCGGCGTTACCGGTGCTGGCTTGTCTTTCTGCGGCGGTGCCGGTTTCGGCGGGGGAGGGGCAGGTTTCTCCTCCGGGGGCGGCGTCGGCAGGGCTTCTCGAGCCAGCCGCTGCTTCGTGGTTGGCGCCGGGGCCGCAACCAGGTCGACGGCATAGGACGGCGGCGACGCCTTGGTCGGCTTGACCGCAGCCATGAGGAAGGCGACTGCCGCCGCGTGCACCACGAGCGTCCCGACTAACCCCGCGGCCCGGCCCGGCGCTTCATTGGGCGGCCGAATCCTCACGGCGATTCTTCCTCGGCGGCGACAAGCCCCACGTTCTGCACCCCCGCGGTGCGGATGATTGCGAGGACGCGCACGACCTCACCATAGGGCACCCTGGCGTCCGCCTGGAGGTACACCCCAGTTGGCTTACGGGTAGCAACCAGAGAGCGAAAGGTCACTCTGAAGTCACTGTAGGACACCGGGGTCTGGTCGACGAAGATCTGGCCGTTGCGATTGACCGTAACAACCATCCCCTCCTTGGGGGAGAGCGGACGAGCCTGGGCGCGGGGAAGCTCCACGTCCACGCCCCCTTGCATCATCGGTGCCGTAATCATGAAAGTAATCAACATGACCAGCATGACGTCTACCAAGGCTGTCACGTTGACGTCGGCCATCAGAGGGAGCTCGCCCCGCTGACTGCCGAGGCCACCGCCGAGGGACGCCATTTTATACCAACCCTTCCCGGGCCATGGTCCCGATCAGCTCGTTGGCGAATCCCTCGAGCTCACCCGCAAAGAGGCGGACCCGGTTCACAAAAAGGTTATACGCGATCACTGCGGGGATAGCGGCGAGGAGTCCGCCGGCCGTGGCGACCAGCGCTTCGGCTACTCCGGGGGCGACCGCCGAGAGATTGCCCGATCCCTTTGAGGCGATGCCGATAAAGGCGCTCATGATTCCGAACACCGTCCCGGTCAGACCCAGCAAGGGGCCCACGGATCCGATGGTCGCCAGCCAGGGAATGTAATGGCCCAACAGATCCCGCTCCGCTGCGACTTCCTTGCCGAGCACCATCTTGAGTGCTTCGAGCTGGGTCATGCTGAGCGAGCTGCGATCGGCGTCGCGATCCTCACGGAGCGCCCCCGGACGGAGCTCGGAATAGAAGGTGATCGCCTCCCGGAAGAGCCGGTTATATGGCGACGGCGGCAGCTTCATGACCGATTTGTAGGCATCCTGGAGCCGGGTAGCGCGCTCCATCTCCTTGAAGAATCGGTCCGCCTGACGGTTGAGCTTTCGGAACTGCCACCATTTCAGGATGATGATGAACCATGAGACCAGCGAGAACACCGTGAGGATCGCCAGGACGACCTTGGTCTCGGGGCTGGCGGAGAGCACCAGCTCGAGCGATGACTGCGGAGTTGCACCGCCGGCTTGCAGGATCACCTGGCCTCCTTTTTGAACCAGTCAACCAACTCCCGCAATCCGTCCTCGAAAACGTATTGGGGAGTCCAACCCAGGACCTTCTTGGCCTTCGACACGTCGAGCGCGCTGCGGAGCAGCTCGCCCGGACGCGGCGGGTCGAACTCGATCTCCGGCTTTCGCCCCAAGACCTGACCCACCGACGCGGCGAGGTCGAGCACGTTGCGCTGCACCGACGTGGCGATGTTGAAGGCCGGCCCGTCGAAGTCGCCGTTCTTGGGTATCGCGACGGAGGCCGCCAGAACGCTGGCTCGGGCAACGTCTTTCACGAACACGTAATCCCGGGTCTGGCGGCCGTCTCCAAAGATCGTGAGGGGCTGACCGGCCAGTAGCCGGGAGACAAAGATCGACACGACACCGGCCTCGGACTTGGGGTCCTGCCGGGGCCCGAACACGTTGGCATATCGCAGGGGAATGCCGTTGAAGCCTCGCAAGGCGGCCAGCGCGCGCATGTAGTACTCACCCGCGAGTTTGCTTACGCCATAGGGAGAGATCGGGAGCTTGGGCGCGGTTTCCGGAGTGGGAATCACGGCAGGATCGCCGTAGACCACGCCGCCGCTGCTCGCAAAGATCACCCGTGTCACCCCTCCTTCCCCCGCCCCCTCGAGCAGGTTGACGAAGCCCACGACGTTGATGTGGCTGTCGAACGAAGGGCGTTCCACCGACACCCGCACGTCGATCTGTGCGGCGTGGTGGTTGAGCACGTCGAAGCGCCCGGTGGCGATGGTCTGACGCGCCTCGGGAGACCGGATATCGGCGCGGACGAACCGTGCACCCTGGGGTACATTCGATTCCTGTCCGCGGGAGAGGTCATCGAGAACCACCACCTCCCACCCCTCGCGGAGATACGCCTCTGCGATATGCGACCCGATGAACCCCGCCCCGCCCGTGACCAATACCCTACCTTTCATGCGACGCGTCTCGGCATCCCGATCTCCTGCAACCGGTTAGTGGAAAGACCTCAGCTGTGGAGCGCCCCGCAATATAGATGGGGGCCGGGTGGAGGGAACCGCTTGTGGGAGGTGGATCGGCGCTCCGCGGGGCAGTGGAGCAGCTGCTCGGCAACAGAGCGAGGCCGCAGCAACGCAGAAAAGCAAAAGGGGCCGAACACCGTCGGCCCCTGCGCTTTTACTTCCCCGCTGCTAGCTGCCCCGCCGCCCCGCTTAGGATGGCAGTTTCGCCACCTGCGTCACGGCGGTTCCCGGCTCGATATCCGGGGAGACGACGTTGAGCACCATAGCAGTGGCGGTGTGATCTCTCACGTGAACGATCTGGAGCGTAGCCATCAGCTCGTTGACCCGAAGCGTGCCATCAGAGAGCCGCTCTGGGCGGCGACGAACCTCGAAGAGATCGCCGCGCGCAACACCCTCGTCGCGGCCCTTGTCGATGAAGACCACCATCTGCGGTTCCTTCAGCTCCTGGCGGCCGAGGCCACCGATCAATGAACCGCGGATGCCATCGGCGATCGGCACTGCCCGCGTGCCCACACCAGGCGTGAAGCTTTCGACCGGCAGGATCCGCTGCCCATTCCGAATCGGACCGTACATCGCGACCACGCTGGCCAGATAATGACCTTCGACCGCTTCCGTAACCTGGGCCAGGCCGGTCGGCGCCACGATATTCCCGAAGGGATCGATTTCCCTGCCGAGCTGGAGGACCAGCAAGGTATCGCCGATCTCATAGGTGGCGCCTCTGGGCGCGGCTACGACGATCGTGGTGTACGGCAGCGCGTTGGCCCGGCTGTTGGAGGCCTTGATCTGTTGCGGAGTGGCTGGTCCCAGCACCTTGCCGTAAGGCAGGCGCTGGTTCTCGGTCAGGAAGCCCGAGGAGTAGAACTCGCTGGGCCGAAGTGGACGATACGGCTGGTCGGTATAGGCCTTGAGAATCTCGGCCACCGTGCGCGCCCGCGTGCTCTGGAACAGGGGCGCCCGATCATCGGACTCGGTTTCGGCCAGCGACGGCTGCTGGGGACCACGGGCGAGCGTCTCGGTGGAGTCGTCTCCTCCAAGCATCGGCGTGGTGTCGGCCGGCTGTGGTGGAAGCGGTGTCTCCATAGTGGGAGCAGAGGCCACGTTGTCGGCAGCGGGAACAGCAGCGACGTTGTCGCTAGGGGCGATGCGCAGCACCTCGCCCGGATAGATCCAGTGAGGATCTTCCACCACATCGGTGTTCAGCCGGTAGATCCCAGGCCAGAGAAAGGGATCCTTGAGATACGCTTGCGCCAGATCCCAGAGCGTATCGCCCTTGCGCACGGTGTGAGTCTGGGGCAGCGGCTCCTGTGCCAGCACGGTGGCGGGCACCAACAGGGTCAGAGCGGTCAGCCAGCCCAGGGCTCGGACCCGGCGGGGTGAAAGCTGCCGGCTCGGACTGCAGGAAAACTTACGCGGCATCGGGATCTCCCAGCGGCGTCGCTGTCTGGTGAGGAACGAGGACTCGATCGTACGCGAGATGTCTCGGGCCCCGAGTTGCAAAATCAAAGCCACTGCGAACCAACTTCAACCTCGGCTCATAGACATCTGTGACGAAAGGGGTTACCCCGTTGGGGAGGAGGCTGGTCTGGGACGGAAGAGGTCTGGCGATCGGCGGGAGAACGGGCTATCAGCGGGGCGGCGAGGCCGGCGCACAAGGCGGTCGGGCGGGCGGGCGGAGGCTACCGGGCAACTCCGTCCGCCTGTCCGCCCATCAGGCAGACCGCCTCAGAACGGCAGATCGTCGTCTTCCGCGTCCAGCGCCTCGGGGAAGTCGTCGAATGATTCCTTGCCCTTGGGCACGGCCGCACCCGCCGCGACCTTGCTCGGGGCCGAGAAGGTCTCGCTGCCATCTCCCTTGCCCGATAGGAGAATCAGCTCCCGCCCGTTGATCTCGGTGGTGTAGCGCGTCTGGCCTTCACGATCCTGCCAGGAGCGGTACTCGATGCTTCCCTCGACGTAGACCTTGTCGCCCTTCTTGCAGTAGCGCTCCGCGATATCGGCAAGAGTAGAGAACTTGGTATTCCAGAACACCACGCGGTGCCACTCAGTTTTCTCCTGCTTCTCGCCCGACTTGTCCTTCCACTGGCGGCTCGTGGCGATGGACAGCGTGGCGACCCGGGACCCGTTCGTAGTGCTGCGGACTTCCGGGTCCGCGCCGAGGTTCCCGACCAGGATGGCTTTATTCATACTCCGACTCACAATGTACCTCCCGAGTTCAACGTTGCTCCCACGCGGGTGAACCCCGCATGATATGGGTGAGCGCAGGCCCACCCCAAATCAAAAGCCCTGTGCGATTGACCTAATCTACGCGCGCTGCGCCAACGCCAGCCAGAGCACCAGGGCATCCTCCTTGGGATTGCGGTAGTACGCGGCCCGTTGCCCCACCGCTCTGAACCCGGAGCTCAAATAGAGCGCCTGCGCGGAGCGGTTCGATTCTCTTACCTCCAGGAACACCTCATCAACCCGTCGCTTCCGAAGGTACGCGAGCCCCGCATCAAGGAGTGCGCGGGCTACACCGCGCCGGCGAAAGTCGGGCGAGACAGCAAGATTCAGGACCTCGCCGGTGCCGGCGACCTCCCGGGCAATCAGGTAGCCGGCGATCCCTTGTCCGTTATGGGCGACCAGTCCGAACGACCAGGGAGAGTCCAGCGCCTCGCGAAAGCTGGTCTCGCTCCATGGATCGCTGAAGCAGCGGCGCTCGATGGCGACGAGCGGTGCCGCATCAGCCGGGACTGCCGACCGAATCCGGTAAGGGACGTCCATGGACCATCTCCCAACGAGCCTGTGCTTCCGCCGGCCGACCGTACACCGGCTCCCATCCCGCTGCGGCCTCCACCCGGCGAGCGCCGCCAGGACGTCCGACCAGGCCGAGTAACCGACCGGCGTGGGGCGAGCCCTCCGGAGGGCCGATGACGGGCCGGCCGGTCCACGTCTCCAGCACGGCGATGATATCTGCCGGCGCTTCCCCGACCACGATCTCCGGGACGGACCCACCCCGCACCAGCTGGTCTGGATGCCGCACCGACGGAGCCAGCTCGCTGTGAATCCGGTCGGGCAGAAACCGGTAGGCCGCAGCGTACACTTCACCGCGAAGCGCACCCGCCACCGAGAGCACCAGGGCATCTTCTCGGGCAACACCGGCGGCGCGCACCAGCAGCGAGGGCGCCACCCATAGCGGGATGCCGCGGGCGTGCACCAGGGCCTTCGCCACCGAGGCACCCACCCGAAGGCCGGTGAAGCTCCCCGGGCCATCGCTCAGGACGATGCCGCTCACATCATCCAGTGACGCGCCTGCCCGCCGAAGCAGGGTCTGGATCATGGGCAGCAGCGCCGCGGCATGCCGGCGGGCCCCGGCTATGTTCTCCTCCAGTGGGTCCGCTCCTGGCACGCCGAGCGCAAGGGAGGCGGAGTCGGTAGCGGTTTCGATGGCCAGCAGCATCAGAGCAATTCCAGTCCGCGTCGGGCGGGATCCGGCAGGTGAACCAGCCTGAAGCGCCGCGTGGGCGTGGGAATCCACGCGCCGGCTCGCTCGGGCCACTCGATCAATATGGCGTCTCCCTCGCGGACCAAGCCCTCCCAGTCGAGGTCAGCCGCTTCGTCGGGGGATCGCAATCGGTAGCAATCCAGATGGAACACCGGCCCTCTGGCACCCTGATAGCGGTGCACAAGGGCGTAAGTCGGGCTGGTGGCCTGCCCGGTGACCCCGAGACCGCGGGCCACGGCTTTGATCAAGGTCGTCTTCCCCGCCCCGAGCTCGCCTTCGAAGGTGACCAGCTCTCCCGGCCCCAGCGCCCGGCCGAGAGCCTCTCCCTGCGCGTCGAGCTCGTCCAGGGTCAGTGAGCGGGTCACGCGTGCCGGCGCACCTTGCCAGTAGGACCGCGCCGCACGTCCGGCGCACCCATCGCCTTAAGCTCGTTCAACTGGTCGCGCAGCAGTGCGGCCACCTCGAACTCCAGATTCGCCGCGGCCTCCCGCATCTGCCTTTCAATAGAGGTGATCATCGCCGCGCGCTTGGACGGATCCTTCAGGTCCAGCCGGTCCTGCAACGGCGCCACAGGCTCGACCCGCTCGGTCCGGGCATCCGCCACGTGGGTAGAGAGCCGGACCTGCTCCATCGACTTCACGATGGATGTGGGCGTGATGCCGTGTTCTTCGTTGTAGCTCCGCTGGATGGCGCGGCGGCGGTCCATCTCGTCGAGCGCTCGCTGCATCGAGCCCGTGATCCGATCGGCGTAGAGGATGGCCCTCCCATTGAGGTGGCGGGCCGCCCGGCCGATCGTCTGCACCAGAGAGCGGTCGGAGCGGAGGAAGCCTTCCTGGTCGGCATCGAGGATGGCCACCAGAGACACCTCAGGCAGGTCGAGGCCTTCACGCAGCAGGTTGATGCCGACCAGCACGTCGAAGTCGCCCAGCCGGAGGCCGCGCAGGATCTCCATTCGCTCGATGGCGTCGATATCCGAGTGCAGGTATCGCACCCGGACGCCAGCCTGTTGGAGGTAGTCAGTCAGGTCCTCCGACATCCGCTTGGTCAGGGTGGTAACCAGGACGCGCTCCCCCCGGCTCTCACGCAGCCGGATCTCAGCCAACAAGTCGTCCACCTGGCCCCGCACCGGCCGAACATCCACCTCCGGGTCGATCAGGCCGGTGGGCCGGATGATCTGCTCGACGACAACCCCCTCGGACAGCCGAAACTCGAGATCGCCCGGGGTGGCGGAGAGATTGACCATCTGGGGAGAGAGCGCCATGAATTCGTCGAACTGGAGCGGGCGATTATCCAGCGCCGATGGCAACCGGAAGCCGTAATCCACCAGGGTCAGTTTGCGCGCCCGATCGCCGTTGAACATACCGCCGATCTGGGGCAGGCTCACGTGCGACTCGTCCACCACGACCAGGAAGTCGGGCGGGAAGTAGTCGATAAGACAGGCGGGCCGCTCCCCCGGGAGACGATTGCTCAGATGGCGAGAGTAATTCTCGATGCCGGCGCAGGTCCCGACCTCCAGCAGCATCTCGATGTCGAAGGACGTGCGGGATTCGAGCCGCTGGGCCTCGAGCAGCTTGCCCGCGCCTTTCAGCTCCGCCAGCCGCACCGCCAGCTCCTCACGGATGGCTTTCACCGCACGCTCAACCGTGGGACGCTGGGTGACGAAGTGCTTGGCCGGGTAGATGGCGCACTGGCCGAGCTGGGCAATCGTGTCTCCGGTCAGCGGGTTGATCTTGCTGATCCGCTCGACCTCGTCACCCCACAGCTCGATCCGAATGGCCTGCTCGGCATAGGCCGGGAAAATCTCGATCGAATCGCCCCGCACCCGAAAGGTGCCCTGGTCGAAGGCCACGTCGTTCCGCGAGTAGTGAATCCGCACCAGGTCCGCGAGAATCTCGTCCCGGCCGCGCTGCTCCCCTTGGCGCACCGTGACCATGAGCTTGCGGTACTCCACCGGATCTCCCAGGCCGTAGATGGCGCTGACCGTGGCAACGATAACCACGTCCTCGCGCTCCATCAGACTCGAGGTCGCCCTGAGCCGGAGGCTCTCGATGTCCTGATTGATCGAGGCGTCCTTCTCGATGTACACATCGGTCGAAGGGACGTACGCCTCGGGCTGGTAGTAGTCGTAGTAGGAGACGAAGTACTCCACCGCGTTCCGCGGCAGGAACTGGCGAAGCTCGCCGTACAGCTGGGCGGCCAAGGTCTTGTTGTGCGACAGCACCAGTGTGGGCTTGCCGTAGTTGGCGATGACGTGCGCCAGCGTCATCGTCTTGCCCGAGCCGGTCACGCCCAGCAGGGTCTGATACTTGTCTCCCCGGACGAGACCTGCGGTGAGCTCGCGGATGGCCTTGGGCTGATCACCTGCAGGTTGGAAGGGGGCGACGACTTCGAAGCGGGGGCTGCTCATGAAAGGGAATATACACTGCCGGGGTTTCTTCGGGAACGGTCAGAGGCCACCCAACTGAAGCAGCTTCCTCCACTGCTCCGCCGGAACCGGGCTGACCGACAGGCGCGACATGCGGACCAACCCCAGGGCTGAGAACGCGGGATCGGCCTTGATGGCGGCGAGGGATACCGTCCTGGGGAGACGGCGGTCGGCCTCGAGGTCGACGACCACCAGCTTGGGGTCCTGGCGCTTCGGATCGGGATAGGGCCCGCTGGTTATGCGGGCAAGGCCCACGAGCTCCTTGCCCACATTGGAGTGATAGATCAGCGCCGTGTCGCCTGGCGCCATGCTGCGGATGTGCTTCAATGCCAGGGCGTTGCTGACCCCGTCCCAGACCGCGCGCCGCTCGCGCTCCAGCTGCTCAAACGGATAGGTGTCGGCGTCGGTCTTGAGGATCCAGTACGCCACTACTGCGGCTTCCGCACCGCGAAGGTCTTCGAGTCAACCGAGTCGCCATCGGCGTAGATCGTGATTCGATAGGCACCTGGGGCCCATCCTTTGGTTCGCGACGCGTGGATCTCGGTATTCTCGCGACCCTTGGGCTGAATCCGCTTGGTGGACGAGTCTACGACTTCGCCCTTCTGGTTGGTCCAGTGAGCCGAGAACACCGCGCTGTCCGGGGAGCCCACAGTGCCGATCGAGATATACACCGTGTCTACCGGCTCGAACTGGAAGGTCGGCTCGGTGACCCGGCTGCCCTCCCCGATCCGTTTCCCGATCATCACGTTGGTCACCTTCAGGCTCTTGGAGGTCTCCTCCGCTCGAGCCGAATCGGCCTTGGCCGCGCTGTCCCGCGCCGCAGCCGCGGCCAGCCCAGACTTCGACGTCTCGCCACCGCTGCATCCGGCGGACACCACCACGACCAACACCGCCAGACCCACCCGCACGACATGCCCCATGCTCTCTCCTTTTGGCGTTTAAGTTGCCGGCGCTTCGCGTCGTTCGATCTCGGTGACGCCCTTCACCCGCCGCACCGCCTTCATCACCTTACCGAGATGCGGAAGGTTGTCCACCTCGACGAAGATGGTTCCGAACACCGACCCGTCCTTGGTATGGAGATCGGCGCCGCGGATGTTGGTGCCCGTCTGGCTGATCGCTTCCATGATGTCGGCGTAGAGCCCGCGACGATCCTCGCCGGTGACAGCGAGGCGCACAGCGAAGGCTTCCCCGGCGGTCTCCTGCCAATCAATGTCCACCCGCCGCCCATCGGCTGCCAGCGTGAGCAGGTTGGGGCAATCAGAGCGGTGGATCGAGATCCCGCGCCCCTGGGTGACATATCCCACTACCGAGTCGCCCGGGACCGGCTGGCAGCACTGAGCGTACCGCACCATGAGCCCGTCGACGCCCTGGATCTTGATCCCACGGCCCAGCCGGATGCGGTCGATCACCCGCCCGAAGACAGTGGGCTTGGGCTCCTGGAGCTCATCGCCCGGGAGGTCGGGATAGAGCGCCCGCATCACCTGGCCGATGGGCACATCGCCCCGTCCGACGGCGATCTCGAGCCCCGGCCCGTCGGCGAGCGAGAGGGAGACTGCGGCCTTGTCCAGGCGGTTGTCGTCGGGCGGATCGAGGCGGCGGCGCCGGACTTCCCGGGCGAGGATGTCCTTGCCCAGGCTCCGACTGACCGTCTCCTCCTCGTGGTTCACCCACTGTTTGATCTTCTGCCGCGCGCGCGCGGTGCGGACGTGACTCAGCCAGTCACGGCTCGGCTTGGCCGCGGTGCTGGTGAGAATCTCGATCGTATCGCCGCTCTTGAGCTCCCGGTGCAGCGGCGCGATACGGCCATTCACCTTGGCGCCTTGGCACTTGAGCCCGACTTCAGTGTGCACGTGGAACGCGAAGTCGATGGCGGTGGAGCCCTTCGGCAGCCGCTTGACGTCCCCCTGAGGCGTGAAGATGAAGATCTCGTCCTGATAGAGGTCGATCTTCAGGAACTCGAGGAACTCCTCGGGGCTGTGGGTGTCCTGCTGCAGCTCCAGCAACTGGCGGAACCAGCCCAGGTGCTGGTCCAGCTCATCCGGCGTCCCGTCGCGCTTGTAGACCCAGTGCGCCGCGATGCCGTACTCCGCCGTGCGGTGCATGTCCTGGGTGCGGATCTGGACCTCGAACAGCTGTCCGCCCGGTCCGAAGACCGTCGTGTGGAGCGACTGGTAGGCATTCGACTTTGGGCTGGCGATGTAGTCCTTGATCCGCTCCTGGATGGGAGTCCAGTTGTGGTGGATGATGCCGAGGACGTGGTAACAATCCGGCACCGAGCGAACGATGACCCGAACGGCCATGAGGTCGTAGATCTCGTCGAACGCCTTGCCCCGCTTTTTCATCTTCTGAAAGATCGACCAGAGGTGCTTGGGCCGACCGGTTACCTCGAACCAGTCGATACCCGCGTCCTGCAGCTCGATATCGAGCGGCGTCTTGAGCTTAAGGATGGTCTGCTCGCGGGCCGCACGCTTGGCCGCCACCTGCACGGCGAGGTCGCGATATTCATCCGGCTCGAGGAACTTGAACGCCAGGTCCTCCAGCTCCGCCTTGATCCCGGCCATGCCGAAACGATGGGCCAGGGGCGCGTAGATCTCCCGGGTTTCCAGCGCGATCCGGGTCCGCCGCTCCGGCTGCAGGTGTTCCAGCGTGCGCATGTTGTGGAGCCGGTCGCCCAGTTTGATGATGATGACCCGGGCGTCCTTGGCGATGGAAAGCAGGAGCTTGCGGTAGTTCTCGACCTGCTCCTCGGCCGAGGAGTGGAAGGTGAGGCTGGAGATCTTGGTCAGACCGTCCACGATTCCCGCCACCTCGGGACCGAACTCCCGGGCGATATCCTCCATCCGCACGTCCGAGTCCTCGACCACGTCGTGCAGGAGGGCCGCCACGATGGTGGTGCTGTCCAGCAGCTGCTCGGCCAGAATCAGGGCGACGGCAATGGTGTGGGAGACGAAGTCTTCGCCGGACATTCGCTTCTGACCGCGATGCGCGCGTGCGCTGAAGCGAAGGGCCCGGTCCACCAGCTCGAGGTCCAGCCGGTCGGCGTGCCGCTCGAGCACGGCCCTGAGGTCAGGGGCGAGCTCGGGAGATGTCCCGGTCTTGGGAGTCTTGGTCCCCGTCACAACAGTCCGGCCGCTGCAAAGCTCACGAATCGGTCTCCGGCAATGATCACATGGTCGTACACGGGCAGATCGAGCAGCTGGCCGGCCGACACCAGCTGTTTGGTGGCCGCCCGGTCCTCTGCCGAGGGGGTCGGGTCACCACTGGGATGGTTGTGCACCACGATGATGCCCGCCGCCGCCTCGGCGATGGCGGCCCTAAATACTTCGCGCGGGTGCACCAGAGAGCTGTTCAACAGCCCCCGGGTGATGAGCACGTCTCGCAGCACCTGGCTCTGACTGTCCAGCGCCAGCAGATGGAACTCCTCGACCTGCAAATCGCGCAGGCGGGAACTAAACAACCGGCTCACATCCTCGGGTTCCCTGATCCGGTGCGCCGCCGGGCGTTCCTCCCGCGCCGCCCGGGCGCCCAGCTCAAAGGCGGCCAGAAGACGTCCGGCCTTCGTTGGACCGATCCCCGGCAACCGGAGCAGCTCGGCAGGAGGCCTCCGGGCCAGACGGCGCAGGGAGCCTTCGCTGACCTCCAGCAGCCGGGAGGCCAGCGCCAGGACGTCCTGACCGCCTCCTCCCGTACCTAACAGGATGGCGAGAAGTTCGGCGGTCGTCAACGCGGGGGGGCCCAGGGACCAAAGGCGCTCGCGCGGGCGGTCGGCATCGGCGAGCACCGAAACAGGCGGAGCCATGGATCAGGATAGCACGATCCCTGGCGCAGCCACCAATCATTATTATCGCGCGGGAGCGCCGAAAGTTACGTGGGGGCTAGCGGCCCACGCCGTGGCATTTCTTGTACTTCTTGCCGGAGCCGCATGGACAGGGGTCATTCCGCCCAACTTCGGGGACGGCCGCGGTGGCGCGGCCAACCGGGCCCAGGGAACTGCTGACGGCTGGTCCAACCGATGGGGGTGGAGCAGGCCGGCGTGAGGGCGAGGCAAACAGGTCATCCGCCCCGCTATCGGGGGTCGGCTGGGCAGGTGGCGGTGCCCGCCGGGCCTGCCGCTCCGGGGGCGGCGGATCGGCGCTCACCTGGATCTTGAAGAACCGCTCGGTGAAGGTGGACTGGATGTCGTGCATCAGGTCCTCGAACATCTCGAAGGCCTCCCGCTTGTACTCCACCAGCGGATCCTTCTGACCCCACGCGCGGTACTGAATGGCGTTCCGCAGCTGATCCAGGTCGTAGAGGTGGTCCTTCCACCGCTCGTCCAGCACCGTCAACATCACCTGTGACAGCACCTGGCTCTCCACCTCGGGGATGCCGATCTTCTTCCCGAAATCGCTCAGGTATTCGATCTTGCGCCGGAACGTTTCCTCACCTTCGGCCCGGGCTGCTTCGGCAATGCGGTCAATGGTCGGCGTGGCGTCGCCATCCACCACGGCATCGACCGTCACGAGGTACTGGAGGGTGAGCGCCTCACGCAGCCCCCCTCGGTCGTATTCCTCGGGGCTGGTGGCGGTGGCAAGGAACTGATTGACCGCCCGCTCCAGGGCCATCTCGATCATCCGGCGTGCCTCGGCCTTCAGCTCCTCGCCCCGCTCCAGCGCGAAGAGGCGCAGCGAATAGATGACTTCCCGCTGCTGATTCATCACATCGTCGTACTCCAGCAGCCGCTTTCGCTGCTGGAAGTTCTGCAGCTCGACCCGCTTCTGGGCCTGCTCGATGGCCCGGGTAACCAGGCCGCCAGTGATGACCTCGCCCTCCTCCGCCCCGCTCTTGTCCATCCACCGGGCAATCCGGTCGGAGCCGAAGAGCCGCATCAGGTCGTCTTCCAGGGACAGAAAGAAGATGGTCTGGCCCGGATCTCCCTGGCGCCCCGAGCGACCCCGCAGCTGCCGGTCGATGCGGCGCGACTCGTGCCGTTCGGTGCCGATGATCTGGAGGCCCGCCTCGGCAGCCGTGAGGTCGAGTTCCTTGCCCAGTTTGATGTCAGTGCCGCGGCCGGCCATGTTGGTCGCGATCACGATCGCCGCCTTCTGGCCCGCCCCGGCCACGATCTCCGCCTCGCGCTGGTGATACTTGGCGTTCAGGACCTCATGCTTGAGCCCGCGGCGCTTGAGCTGCCGGGAGAGGGTCTCGGACACATCCACGTTCACGGTGCCGATCAGAACCGGCCAGCCGAGCTCGTGGAGCCGTTCCACCTCCGCCATGATTGCGTCGTGCTTCTCCTTCCGGGTCTTGTAAATCCGGTCGGCCTGATCGATCCGGCTGATCGGCCGGTGGGTCGGGATGACGTTGACGTCCAGCCCGTAGATCTGATAGAACTCGGTCTCCTCGGTCTCCGCCGTTCCGGTCATTCCCGCCAGCTTGTCGTACATCCGGAAGTAATTCTGAATGGTGATGGTGGCGAAGGTCTGGGTCTCTCCCTTGACCTGGACCCCTTCCTTGGCCTCTACCGCCTGGTGCAGTCCGTCGGCCCAGCGCCGGCCGGTCATGACTCGGCCGGTGAACTCGTCCACGATCATCACCTGGCCTTCCTGCACCAGATAATCCACTTCCTTGTCATACAGCACGTGCGCCTGCAGGAGCTTGTGAATGATGTGGAGCTTCTCGCTCTTGATGGCGTAGTCGGATTCGACCTGCCGCCGCCGCTCGATCCGTTCTGCCGGGGAAAGCGCCGGGTCCCGGTCGATCGCGTGGATCTCCTCCGAAATGTCCGGCACCAGGAACAGTTCGGGATCATTCGGGGACATGGCTTCCGAACCGCGGTCGGTCAGGTGTACCGAATGTCCCTTCTCGTCCAGCACGAAGTACAGCGTGTCTTCCAAGTCCCGCATGCGCTGCTGCTTCATGGGGAGTTTGCGATCGGCGATGGCATCGAGCTCCATCCGCTGCACCAGCTGCTTGGTTCCCGTCTCGTTCAGCATCTTGAGCAGCCGCTTGTTCTTGGGCATGCCCAGCCGAGCCTGATAGAGCTTCAGGGCCGCCTCGTTCCGGGTCTTGGGGTCCTCCAGGAGCGTCTCGGCCTCGGCCAGCAGGGTGTTCACCACGGCGGTCTGCTTCCGGACCAGTTCGGCCACCTGGCGGCTGAACTGGGCGTACTTCTCATCGGTCTCGTTGCCGACCGGCCCGGAGATGATGAGCGGGGTCCGGGCCTCGTCGATGAGGATCGAGTCCACCTCGTCGATGATGGCGTAGGCGTGCTCCCGCTGAACCCGCTGGTCGAGCGAGAACACCATGTTGTCGCGCAGGTAATCGAAGCCAAACTCGTTGTTGGTGCCGTAGGTGATGTCGGCGAGGTAGGCGGCGCGGCGCTCGGGTGAGGAGGGTTCGGTATCATCGAGGCAGGTGACCTCGAGTCCTAGATATCGGAACACGTGACCCATCCACTGCGAGTCACGCCGGGCCAGGTAGTTGTTGACGGTGACCAGGTGAGCGCCACGGCCGGCCAGCGCATTCAGATAGAGCGGCAAGGTGGCAACCAGGGTCTTGCCCTCACCGGTGGCCATCTCCGCGATCTTCCCCTGGTGCAGCACGACGCCGCCGATGAGCTGAACGTCATACGGCACCATGTCCCAGACCAGCTCGCGCCCAGTGACCTGGACGGTGGTGCCGAGCAGGCGCCGGCAGGCCTCCCGGACCGTGGCAAAGGCCTCCGGAAGCAGCTCATCCAGGCCGGCCGCGACCTCCTTCTTGTAGCGCCTCTCCAGATCCTGGAACCGGCCCTCGAGCTCGTCCCGTTCGACCGGATCGGCGCAGCCGTGCTTGGCCTCCCGAACCTGGTCCAGCTCAGCCTTGAGCGCGCCGACCCGGGCAGCCAAACGCTCTCGAAAGCGAGGCGTCTGCGCCTTGAGCTCGGACTCGTCCAGCTCCTTGAGCCGTTCCTCGTGGCCGTGGATCTGGTCCACGATGGGCTGGATGCGCTTGCGCTCCCGGTCGAACCGCGTTCCGAAGACCGAGGTCATCAGTGTCTTGATCATTCTGGGTCTAAATATAACCGGTGGGTAGTGATGTACTCCGCGACCGGATCGGGAACCCAGTAGCGGAGCGACAACCCCTGCTGCGCTCGGCGGCGCACCTCGGTGGCCGAAATGCCGATGGCCGGGACCTCGATCACGGTCGAGATCCACGGTGAATGGGGCACCCGGTTTCCGGGCCGGGCGAACACCGCTATACGGGCCAGGTCGGGGAGCTGACTCGCTTCCCTCCAGGCGGGCAGTTCGGCCGCGGCATCGGCACCGAGGAGGAGCACGAATTCCGCCGAGGGTTCGCTCTCCCGCAGATGCCGGAGCGTATCGACGGTGTAGGAGGGGCCGGGCCGCTGCACCTCGCTTGGTTCGACGCTGAACCCCGGCATTTTCGCTATCGCGAGCGAAAGCATGGCCGCACGGTGCTCGGCGGAGGTACGGTGCAACCCCGCCTTGAACGGCTGTTCTCGAGCAGGGACGAAGCGAAGCGAGTCGAGCTTCAGCTTCTCGGCAGCAACCTGTCCGACGATCAGATGGCCATGATGAATGGGATCGAACGACCCACCAAAGAGGCCAATCATCGCCGGGTCAGGCGCCGGTGAAGTGCGCCGGGCAGACCTCTCGAGCTCCCGGCGCCTTGGGATGGAAGCGCTGGATATAGTCGCAGGTCTCCTGCACGTCCTCCCCATATCCCAGTCTCCGATACGCCCGCACCAGTTTCACCAGAGCCTCTGGCGCTACGGCTGACTTGGGATAGTTGGCGATCAGATCCTTCAGATACAGAATTGCCGAATCGTAGGCCTTGAGCCGGAAATAAAACAACGCCGCCCTATAGGTCTTGTACGCGAAGCGCTCGTTCAGCTCGGCGATCCGGAGTTGCGCCCGCTTGGCCGCGGCGCTTCCCGGGTACCGGTTGATGAGCTCCTGGTACGTGGCCAGGGCGGTTTGCCCGTAGGTCGGATCCAGCTCAGGGCGGCGCCAGAGGTCGGCATATACGTCGCCCACCCGTAGCAGCGCCTCGGGGGCCAGCGGATGGTTCGGTGTGTCGTCCGACGCCTTGCGAAACTCGCGGGCCGCTTCGAGCTGCCTGCCCCGGCCGAAATAGGCCTCGCCCAGCCAGTAGTGCGCCTGCGGAATGCGGGGATCGCCTGGAGGCATCTCCAGGAGCGCCCGCTCGAGCAGCTTCGTAGCGTCTCCCCATTTCCCGTGCCGCGCCGCTGCCTCCGCCCGGCTCCAGAGCGAGTCGATCGCCGCCGGCGAGGCGTTCTCGTTCGGGCGGGCCCCTGCCACCGGCGAAACCGTCGGGTCGGCCGCGGCGCGTCCGCCCCCGCACGCCGCGGCGAGCGCGACGAGACAAAACCACCACCGGTAGGTCATCGCAGGATTATTCGGGCAGAATCGAACGGAGCCGAGCCGCGGAGCCCTTCGAGCCGGTCCACCGCCATCTGACGAATCGAATCACTTTGTACCGCATCGGCAACCACCGTTCGATAGGCCAGTACTCCTGCCACACTGTCGCCCAACCGGAGCTGGGCATCGCCGTAACCTACCAGCGCGCGGCGTCCGACGGTGGTGTTCGAGTCAATACGAATCGCCGCCGCAAACCACAGGGCGGCGTCCGCCGGCATGCCGGTGGCCTCCGAACGAAGCCCCAGGCTCAGCGAGCAGCCGGCCACGCCCTCTTCGGCGCGGGACCGAAGCGCAGCCATCTTGGACCGCCGGAGACTCGCCTCGAAGGCTGGAAGCGCCTCGCCACACCCGCTGGTCTCTCGCAGAGCTGTGCCGTACACGAGCAGGAGCGAGTCCACCGTTTCAGGGTCTGGCGCGACCGCGATGGCCCCCGGCAGCACGCCCACGAGGTCGGTTGCCTCTGCGCCGGAGCGGCGAATCAGATCCAGGGCGTAGCGGCCGGTGGAACGGTCGGGAGCGATCGCGCCCATCCCCACCACGGCGGCCTGGAGCTTCGGCGCGTCGCCCGCGCGTTCTGCCGCCCTCGCCACCGACTCCAGTCCTTCCGCCGCTTCCTCCGCCCGGCTGGGGTCTTCGGCGGCCAGCCGCAGGTAGGCGTCCGACGCGACATCAAGGTTGCCGGTGCGCAGCGCCGCGGCCCCGGTCTTGGCCCACAGTCGGGCGTCCGGGTCTTTCTCTACTCCGAGGCGGTACTCGGCCAGCGCCTGAGCATACCGCCCCTCGCCGTAGGATTTGTCGCCCTGGCGCTCGAGATTGCCGGCCTTGCCACACCCCGCCACGACCACCAGGGTAATCACCCACAGATGCAATTCCGGCTTCACTGACCCGCCCGAGAGAGCATCGCGAGATAGGCTTCGACCCTGGCGTTCTCCGGACGGCGAACAAGACAGCTCTCCCACACAGAGCGCGCGCCACCGGCATCACCCGACAGGTAGTGAGCGAGGCCCAGCGCGGCTTCTGCGTCTACAAAATTCGGCCTGGCACTGACCACCGCTTCCAGCGCCTCGCGGGCCTCCAGGGGGCGGCCGGCCTCGAGCAGCAGCCGCGCCATGCGGTAGCGCAGGTCGTGAAACTCAGGACCCAGCTCGAGTGCGGCTTCATACTGTGCGATCGCGCCGTCGATGGCGCCGGCGCTGGCGTAGGTTTCGGCCAGGTCGGCGTGCCGGTTGGCCAGCTGGGCCGCAACCGGCGCCGGAAGGCCTGCGGTGGGCTTGGCGAGGTGCTCGGCCGCGTGGCCGAATGCCTCCTGCGCCTCATCGGTGCGACC
>DATBSM010000043.1:0-2251 GCA_036559785.1 Gemmatimonadales bacterium | reverse complement strand
CGTCGAACAGCAAGCTGACTGTGGCCGGCAGCTGGGGCATCAGCATCCTGGAGAACTCCGACACCGAAGCCGCGTTCAAGACCAAGAACTGGCTGGCTTCCGGCGGCCTCTATTATCAGGCCACCAAGTCGCTCAAGGCGGTCGCCGAGTTCAACTATGCCGTCACCGGCGACGACAGCGATCTCACCGACGACAACAAGTCCATCGCTCCCGCCTTCGGCCTGATGCTGTTCTTCTAAGCAGCACCTGCAACCGCAGTCCGCGACGGCCTCCCGTGGGGAGGCCGTCGTTTTTTCGGCCCCCCTTCAGGAGCGGCGCCGGTAGACCTTAGGTACATTACCGCCACTCTCACTCAACCCTGGAGCAGTCGATGCTTTACCGCGTGTTCTTCGGCGCAGCCGTGCTTCTGGCGGGGTGCGGCAAGGCCCTCTCCACCCCGGTGAACACCCGGACGGCGGCCGGCCCGGACGATACATTTGCCTGCGTGAAGAAACAGCTGGGAGCGCTGGGCTACAGGCAAACCTCTACCGATGCGACCGAATACCGGGTCGCCGCCACCAAGATCGACTCCAAATCGCGCCGGCCGGACGTGCAGTTCCGCCGCATCCTCGACAAGCTCGACGTGGACGTGTCTGCCTCCGCCGAAGGACACACGGACATCGAGGTGCTGCCCCGCACCTTCGCGGAATACACCACGCAGCGGGGGCCAACCGAGGTGCAGGAGAAGTCATCGGAGTTGGTCAAGGCCGACGCACAGACGCTGCTGGACCGGTGTCGCAGCTAGCTCCCGGCTGGCCGCCCCTGCTAGTTTTCCAGGTCAAACCTGCTGGCAGGCAGCACCAACTGGTGAGGAGATAGTGGCAGTTCCGCTGGTCCAACTGACGCGATCGGGTTCCACCAATCCCGACCCGGCGCCCCTGATTCCCGCCCGGAAGCCAGGCTGGCTCAAGGTGAAGGCCCCCGGCGGCGCCAATTACGTGCGCCTGAAGGGGATGATGCGCGAGCTCGGCCTGCACACCGTGTGTGAGGAGGCCCGCTGCCCGAACGTGGGGGAGTGCTGGGAGCACGAGGCCGCCACATTCATGATTCTGGGCGATGTCTGCACCCGCAACTGCACCTACTGCGCGGTTTCCCACGGCACGCCGAAGGCGTTCGACGCCCTGGAGCCGCTACGCCTGGCGGAGGCGGTGGCGCGCATGCGCCTTCAGCATGTGGTGATCACCTCGGTTGACCGCGACGACCTGCCCAACGGCGGTGCGGAAGCGTTTGCCGGCTGCATCACCGAGATTCGGCGGCGTCTGCCCGAGACAACGGTCGAGGTGCTCATCCCGGATTTCAAGGGCTCTGAGCAGGCGCTCGGCATTGTGATGGAAGCCCGTCCCGACATTCTCAACCACAACCTCGAGACCGCCGAGCGGCTCTACCGCATGGCGCGGCCCGGGGGACGCTACGCCCGCGCTTTACGATTGCTGGCGAATGCACGGCGCATGGCCCCCGATGGGCTAACCAAATCCGGGGTGATCCTCGGCATGGGCGAAGAGTGGGACGAGGTGGTCACCTGCATGCGGGACCTCCGCACCAGCGACGTCAACATCCTGACGCTGGGCCAGTACCTGCGCCCCTCGCGGAGCCACATGCCGGTAGCCCGCTACTACACCCCCGACGAATTCGACGAGCTGCGTGACCTCGGCCTCAGCATGGGTTTCTCGCACGTTCAGGCCAGCCCGCTGACGCGGTCGTCCTACCATGCCTGGGAGCAGGTGACCGCCGCCAAGGGCGGGGGTCATCCCGAGCGTAGCCCGGGACCGCTCAGCCTGGTAGCTGAGAGCTGATGGCCGGACCGACCGCCGCCGGCACTAAAGCCAAGTCCAAAGGTCTCGACGCGGCCCGCGCCGACGAGTACCGGCACTGGCTGCGCCAGATGCTGCTGATTCGCCGCTTCGAAGAGAAGGCCGGCGAAGCGTACAGCCTCGGCAAGATCGGCGGCTTCTGCCACCTCTATATCGGCCAGGAAGCAGTGGCGGTGGGCAGTCTCGCCGCGCTGGGGCCGGATGACTACATAACCTGCTCCTACCGCGAGCACGGCCACGCGCTCGCCCGGGGCATCTCGTCCCAGGCAGTCATGGCCGAGCTCTTCGGCAAGGCGGCCGGCTGCACCGGTGGTAAGGGCGGCTCAATGCACCTGTTCGACGCCTCCCTGGGTTTTCTCGGCGGCCACGGCATCGTGGGTGGGCACATCCCCCTGACGACG
>DATBSM010000042.1:0-8095 GCA_036559785.1 Gemmatimonadales bacterium | reverse complement strand
TGAGCACTTGTGCCAGACAGCCGACCTGATCGCCGCTGCCCGCTCGACTATTCAACGAGACCTCCGTTTCTATCACCTGCTCGGCGCGCTTCGCTCTGCCTCGATTCCCAGTGCCGATCCGGTCGCCGGCGCGCTCGGCATTTTCGCCCGCTCGGCGCAGGAGGCCCTCGCGTCCGGAGTGGCCAGCCATTCCCTGACGGACCTGGTTGCACGCCTGCGAGAGGCGGGGGAGCTACTCCGCGGGGTGAGTGACAGTGAGGATCGGATGCCGATCTCACGCCGCCTGTTGGACGTGGCGCATCGGCTGGATGGCTTGCGCACCGGGAAACAGCCGGCCGCTTCGTCCGAGCCGGGAATAGTACCGATCGAGTCGCTGGGCTACGCGCCCGATGACAACGTGGTTCCGATCGAGAGCCTCACGCCCGATGAGCCAGACTCCGACGTAGTCCCGATCCAGGCCCTGGCTCCGGACGAGCCCGCTGAGGCGGCGCCCGGCGGCCTCGAAGCCAGCTTCAAGACATTCGATTTGCTGATCAGACAACGGGCGCCTGCCACTCCCTCGCTCGACGCGCTGGCGCGAGGAGCCCCGCAGTCGCCGATAGCGGCGGTGGCCGCAGCACCGGAGCCGATGCTGGCGGAGGTGGCCATCGGTACCCTGTGCTATAGTGGTCAGGCCGCCCTCGAGCGGGCGGCCACCCTCCGCCACGAGATCAATGCGGCACTGAGCCGCAACACAACCCTGGAATCCCTGCAACCACTGCTCCAGGAGTTGCTCGACCTCGTTCCACTCGCGCTTGACCGCTCCTGAGTCAGTTCCCCGGCGGAGCCCCCTCCGCCGGGCTCTGCCGGCCGCACTTGGCATCGCTATCTCGGTTGCCCTCCTGGCGTGGGCGCTCCGAGGGGTCAGCGCCGACGCCGTGCTGCACCACATCGCCGGCGCACGCCGGGGCCCACTCGCCGCCGCCATTCTGGTCGCCACGCTCACATTTCCTCTCCGCCTGATCCGCTGGCGCCTGCTCCTGCGGGATGAGCGCGGGATGCCGTATCCGTCCGCACCTCTCTGGCATGCGATCACCCTCGGCTTTACGGCCAATAACCTCCTTCCACTTCGGGCCGGCGAGCTGATCCGATCCTACACTGCGGCGCGCCTCACACAGGCACGATTCACCACTGTGATCTCGTCCGTGGCCGTGGAGCGCATCTTCGATGGACTCACCCTCGTCGGGCTGTTGACCTTCGCGCTGCTCAATTCAGATCTGCCCAGCTCGGTCACGGTGGCCGGTACCTCCGTTACCCAGTTGGCTCGCGTGGCCGGCGTGGCCGGCGGAGTGGCATTGGTGTTGGCGATTATGGTTGTGGCGGCGCCGCTGGCCGCCGAGAGGCTGGTCCGGCGACTGCTGCCCTCGGCCCGACTGGCGGACCGCATCGTATACATGATCGAAGGGATCAGGCAGGGGTTGGCGGTTCTCCGCTCACCCGCCCGGCTCGCGGGAGTGATCGTCTGGTCCTTCGTGCTCTGGTTGGCCAATGCATGGGCGTTTTATCTGGCATTCACCGCGTTCGCCATCCCGGTGAGTTACTCCGGGGCGCTCCTGATGCAGGGGCTCCTGATTCTCGGAATCTCGGTGCCGTCCACTCCCGGTTTCTTCGGACCGTTCGAGGCCGTCATCGTGGCAGTGTTGGCCCTCTACGGCATCCCTGGTAGCCTGGCTTTTTCTTATGCGATCGCCTTCCACGTCACTACGCTGGTCCCAATCACGCTGTTGGGCCTGTGGTCGCTGATTCGGACTCCAGATGGATTCAGCCTGTCGCGCAGGGGCCAGACGTGACGGCCACGAGCGTCACCGTACCCGCCCTCGCTAAAGTCAACCTTTTCCTCCGGGTCCTTGCGCGGGAGGAAGACGGGTATCACGGCATCGAAACCCTCCTTTGCCTGGTGAGCCTGGCGGACACGCTTCGGGCAGAGCGGCGAGATGGGCGTGGCGTCACGATCGAGGTTTCCGGCGCAGATGTCGGAGCCGCGGAGCAGAACCTGGCCGTCAAGGCCGCCGCCGCGGTGCAGGAGGCGGTAGGACACCGATTCGCCATTCACTTGACGCTCACCAAGCGCATTCCGATTCGCGCCGGGCTGGGAGGTGGCTCGAGCGACGCGGCCGCTGCACTGCACGCCGCAAACCGTCTCGCTGGTGACCCCATCCCGCGCCACGAGCTGGTGCAGCTGGCCGCCCGCCTCGGCAGTGACGTTCCTTTTTTTTGCACCGGAGCACCGTTGGCGCTCGCCTGGAATCGAGGCGAGCGGATGCTGCGGCTTCCACCTCTGCCTGCGGCTCCTGCCCTGCTGCTCACGCCCAGAGTGGGAGTCGCGACGGTCGAGGCCTATACCTGGGTTGATGCCGCGAGGCAATCGGCGGGACGGCGAGGCGCGGTGGCACTCGATCTCGAGGCGCTATCGGGCTGGGGCGACATCGCGCGCATGGCGGGAAACGACTTCGAGTCTCCGGTCTTCGGCCGCCACAAGGAAGTCCGCGACGCATTCGAGGCGCTGGTTGGCACCAGGCCCCTGCTCTGCCGCATGAGCGGTTCAGGCTCGACGCTGTTCGCGATCTACCGCTCGGTACGCGATCGGGACGATGCCGCCATGATGCTGGGCCGAAAACACGGAACCCTCACCCCGGTGGAGACCGTCTCCACCCCTCCCCCGGGTCCGGAGTCCGCGAGCCCCGTCATCTGACACGGATGATTCGGGCCTTGGAGGGCACTCCGTTTCCATTAAGGATGAAAAGCAGGTAGTGGCCCGGAGGGGCCAGGTTGCGGTCGTTGGGTGTGGTCACCGTAAGTCCCCCGGTGGTCGGCACGAAAGTCAGTTCGTTGAACCGTTGATTGGAGTCAAAGGCGTGCGTTACTGAGCCCAGGCGGACAAGGGTCACCCTGGCGATGGCGGTGGGTGTAGGAGTTCCCACGAAAAACGATTGCCCATAGCCCAGCGTCGTTGTGGTGCTCGAGATGGTAGGGCGGGTTCCCTTGTACAGGTAGGGTGGAGAGAAGATCTCCGCGTTGTAATGACTGGCGTTGTCAGTGGCATCACCGCTCCCGGTGACCAGGACGCGGCCGTCCGGAAGCAGGAGTGCGGTGGAGTGATACACCCGGATGACCGAATTGCTGGCGAGGGTAGTCCAGCGTCCGGTGCCTGGGTCCCATAGCTCTGCAGCGAACACCGCCCCCGCCTCATCGCTAAACCCTGTACCGCTGGTTCCTCCGGTAACCAACACCTGGCCGGTCGGCAGAATGGTCGCATTGAGGTGCCGCCGCTTGTGCGCCATCTGGCCGGTCAGCTGCCAGGTCGGGGCGGCCTGGTTCAGGTCGATCGTTTCGGCGGTGGCGGTTGTGCGCCCTCCACCGGCATAGAGGATCTTGCCTGGCTGGTACATCACAGCGGAGCCATAATCCCGGTTCCCGTATTTCCGAAGGCCGACGGTCTTCCATGACCCCGCACCGGAGGTCGAGAGATAGAATGTTGCCTGCTTTTCGCCGGCGTAGAACACCTTGCCGTTCGGGGCCAGAAACGTTCTGGGGTAATAAGGGAGGATCTTGCTGGCAGAGGTGAGCGCTCGCCAGCCGGATCCGGTCCAGACCTCGGGTACAGTCACGACGTCCCCATTCTCATCGCGGCCAGAGATCGTCACTGCCTCGCCGTTGGCCAGCGTGGTAGTAGTTGGGTACCAGCGACCCTTTGCCATCGCTGGACGCGACAACCACGCCATCGTTCCGGGATCGAACAGGTTGGCATCGCGAATACCGTGATCGTCACTGATGTGACCTCCATTGACGAGCAGCCTGCCGTCCGACAGAAAGGCGTGCCCGCTGCAGAATAGCCAGTCGGGGCTCGGCACCGCGGTGAATGCCTTCGTGGAGGGGTTCCAGACATACGGGGTACCGAACTTTCCCCAGCTCAGCACCTTCCCGGTTCGAAGCAGATGCAGGTGCAAGCCGATGATTGGCCAGGAGAATGGCGCGGTCCAACTCCCCACCGTGGCTTCCGAACCGGTGGCTGTCACCGAGCCAGAGAGCGCCACCGCCCCACAAGGCATCGACTGATTGGCGCGCCGGGAGACGCGCTCATCATCGTGGTATAGCTCGACCACACCACTGTTCTCCGTCTCCAGCTCGGTCTCGCTGAAGCCGGGGTCCTCGCCGGTGCCCGCGCGGAGGGTGAGGCTTCCAGTTTCCCGCGTGCCGGCAACGCGATACTGGACCTGGACCGGGCTCGCGGTTGAATTGGTTGCCAGGAACTTGTTGCCGCAGACGTACACCAGATCCAGCGGGGCCAGCGTGCTCCCCTCTAAACCCTCCCCTGCAGGCGGCTCCGACCGCGACGCCGGTGACTGGGCGCTATCGAAGCATGCGCCGAGAAACAGCGAACTGCCGACAGACAATACGAGCCAGGCTCCGGCCGGTTTGGCGTGCATGCATGCTCCAATGTGCAGCCTGGGATCACTCGATCCGCAGAATCTTGGCTTCCGAAGGGACACCGTGGGCGTCGAGGATGAAGAGCAGGTAGTGACCCGGTGGTGCCAGGCTTGCACTGCCGGGCGCCGTCATGGCCAGACCGCCGGCGGCTCTCTGGAACGAGAGCTCCAGAAAGCGCTGGTTCTGATCGAACCCGTGGGTCACCGATCCCAGTCGCACCAGTGTCGCTCGGACCACGCGGGGCGCGTCCGCGGTGGCGACGAAGAACTCCTGGCCATACGCCACCGCTTCCGGGGCCCCGTCAATCGAGGGTCTCGACCCACGAAACAAATAAGGCGGCGAGAAGATCTCGGCCGTGACCTCACGGGGTAGACCCACGCCGTCGCCGCTGCCAGCGTGCAGGACTCGTCCATCCGGCAGGAGCAGCGTGGTCGAGTGATAGACTCGGGTCACCCGATTGGCCGCCAGTGGGCTCCAGACCTCGGTTGCTGCATTCCATACCTCCGCCGCTTGCACTCCCCCAGCGGGATCACTAAACCCTGCCGCACTGGTGCCGCCGGTTGCCAGCACATTTCCGTCCGGCAACAGGGTCGCATTGAACTGGCGGCGAGCATGCGTCATGGGCCCAGTGTAACGCCAGGCGGGTGCGGTGAGCGTGAGGTCGATCACCTCGGCTGTCCTGGTAGGGGGCCCGTCGGGAGGGTCGCTGCCACCAACAATGAGTACCCGCCCTGGCCGGTACATGACAGCGGAGCCATAGTCCCGGCGGCCATACTTGCTGGTCGCAACAGGGGTCCACGCCCCGGTCCCCCTGGGATCGAGATAGGAGGTTTGCGGGAGCTCGCCCGCATAGAAGACGAGCCCGTTGGGTGCCACGAATGCGCGGGGATAGTAGGGCAGCGCTCTATTGGCGCTGGTGAGCGCGCGCCAGCTGCTACCGGTCCACACCTCGGGGATCTCCACCTCGACACCGTCCTCATCCCGTCCAGCGAGGGTGAGAACCTCCCCGTTGGGAAGCGTCGTGGTGGTCGGATACCAGCGGCCCCGTCTCATCGGTGCCACTGCGATCCAGCCGCGCGCAGCTGCATCGAAGACGTTTGCGTCAGGCAGGCCATGATGGTCACTGAGATGGCCCCCCGCAACCAACAGGCCTCCGTCAGACAGGAAGGAGTGTCCGCTGCAAAAGAGCATGGTGGCGCTGGGCGCGGCCGTGAATCCGCCGGTCGCGGGATCCCATAGCTGGGGCTCCCCCACCCGACCCCAGGAGAGCAGCTGGCCGGAGGGAAGCAGATGGAGGTGCACCGCGACGACAGGCCAATCGAACGGAGCAGTCCACTCTCCGGAGGTGGCCTCGGGCTCCTGCACCGGCTCCGGCGGGCAGGATGTCCCGCCGTTGGTAACCGACGCAATCTCTTCATTTCCGTAAGAGATCTTCAGGGTACCGCGATGCAGCGTGGTCAAGCGGGTCGTGCTCGGGGAGTTCTCCCCGGACCGCGCTGGAAGGAGCAGCTCGCCTAGTTCGGGGGTGCCGGCCACTGCATAGGCCGCGGTGAGGGAGGTCGAGTCCCGGCTCTGGAGATCGAAATCGTTGCCGCAGACATACGCCACGGCAAGTCGAAGGCCTACATCACCGGGAGGACTGGGCTTCAGGGTATCCTGACAGCTGATCGTGCCACCCGCCAGACAGGCGGCGACGAGCCGCCCGGCCAACCTTATCCGCGGCATGACTCCCCAGTGCACGGGATCAGCGCTTGGTCACCCCGGCATCCACCATCTCGCGAACCTTGCGGGCGAGCGCTTCCGGCGCCAGCGGCTTCTGGAGGAATTCGCGTCCCTCCTCGAGCAGGCCGCGGCGAACCACGTCCAACCCGGTGTACCCGGAGGTGAAGAGCACCGGCACATCCGGCCACCGCTCCGCCAGCCGAGCGGCCATCTCTCGACCGCCCAGATCGGGCATCACCACATCCGCGACGACGAGACTGACTCGGCCCGACTCGGCCTCCATCATGCTCAACGCGGCGCGACCACTGGCCGCTTCCAGCACGTTATAGCCACAATCCCGCAGGGTCCTGGCCATGATCGAGCGCACCATGGCTTCGTCCTCGGCGACGATCACGGTCTCGTTGTCACGAGCGGTCGGGGGCGCGTCGCGTGAAATCGCCGGGCTCGGCACCGTCACCGCCAGGGGGAAGTAGAGCTTGAAGGAGGTGCCGATACCGGGCTCGCTGTAGACCCAGACGAAACCACCGCTCTGCTTGACGATGCCATAGACGGTGGACAGCCCAAGCCCGGTTCCCTGACCGACTCCCTTGGTGGTGAAGAACGGCTCGAAGACCCGGGAAAGGGTGACACGGTCCATACCGTGACCGGTATCGCTCACCACCAGTGCAGCGTACGTACCCGGCTGAAGCGATTCCACCGATTTCCCGGCTGCATACGCCCGGTCCAGGGACACATTCATGGTCTCGATGGTAAGCCTACCCTGGTCGGGCATGGCATCGCGCGCGTTCAGGGTAAGGTTGATCAGAACCTGTTCCAGCTGGCCCGGATCCGCCCGGATGGGGCCGAGGTCCGGAGCCAGATGCATCCGCAATCCCCGGGTCTCTCCCAGCGTTCGGCTGAGGATAGCCTCCAGGTCCCGGACCGTCGCATTCAGGTCGAGTACCTGCGGCTGGAGCACCTGCCGTCGGCTGAAGGCAAGAAGCTGTTGGGTAATCCTGGCGGTCCGGGTGGCTGCTTTCCAAATCTGATCGACATCCTCGCGAACCGGCTCGGGCAGGTCATTGCGCTGGAGCACGTAGTCGGCACAGCCCAGCACGACGGACATCATATTGTTCGCTTCGTGAGCGATGCCGCCGGCGAGCTGCCCGACTGAATCCATGCGCTGGGCCTGGCGCAGCCGCTCCTCCGTCAGTTTCCGCTCGGTGGTGTCCATACATACGCCCGTCATGTACAGCGGGTTCCCGTTGGAGTCGCGTATCACCCGGCCCTGATCGGCCAGCCACCGGATCCGGCCGTCGGGAAGAACGATACGGAATTCGTAATCCAGGCCCCCGCCACCCTCGAGGGCGCGCTGAACCGAGGCGGCGACAAATACGCGGTCGTCCTGATGGACCCGGTCCACGAAATCCTCGTACCGGGTCACGCGCTGGCCAGGTTCGATGGCATAGAGCTCGTGTAGCTGATCGTCCCAGGTGAGCGTATTAGTGGCGACGTTCCACTGCCAGGTGCCCATCCGGGCGGCATTGAGCGCGAGGCGAAGCCGCTCCTGGCTCTGCGCCAGCGCTTCCACCGCTCGTTTCCGTTCAGTCACGTCGCGTTTGATCGACGCGGCACCAGTCACGCGCCCGTATGCGTCCCGGATGGGAGAGACGCTCACGGAGATGTGGATCCGCCGTCCATCTTTTCGGATTCGCTCGACCTCAGAAACCTCCACCCCTTCGCCCCTGCCGATGCGTTCAAGGAGATCGCGCTCGGCGCCGTGGAGCTCCTCGGGGATGAGACGATAGATCGGCTGGCCCACCATTTCGGTGTGGCTGTAGCCGAAGATCGCCTCGGCCGCCCGGTTCCAGCTGGTCACGACGCCCTCGAGCGTCTTGCCGATGATGGCATCGGAGGAGGAAGCGAC
>DATBSM010000041.1:0-9689 GCA_036559785.1 Gemmatimonadales bacterium | reverse complement strand
ATTCGGCCGCCTGCGCCGACGAGCAGGGAAAGTATTGGGACCAGCACCATCGAATCTACGAGGGCCAGGGGGAATGGGCCGCGTCGGGGAACGCGGCCCCGATGCTGCGAAAATATGCCGGTGCGGCGGGGGTCGAGCTTGGGCGCTATGATGCCTGTATGCGGTCCGGAAAGTTCGCCGGTCGAATCCAGGCCGATAAGAACTTGGGAATCGCCCTGGGCGTGAGCTCGACCCCAACCCTGCTGGCGAACGGGCGACTGTACAAGGGACGGTTCGATTCAGACGCGATTACGAAACTGGTGGATTCGCTGGCACGCCAATCCCCCAAATGATCTATCGGATGAGCGCGGCGCTCCTGAGCCTGACTGGGCTCTTCATCTCTGCGTACCTTTATCTCTACAAGCTCGGAAAAATCGGCAGCCTGGCCTGCGGAACCGGTGGGTGCGAAACCGTTCAGCTCAGCCCGTGGAGCATGATTGCCGGGGTGGACGTCGCCCTGATCGGGGTTCTGGGATATGCGGGGCTGCTGGCTATGACCCTGGCTGCCTTGCAGCCGGGGCTGGTTGGCCGGCGCTGGCCGGCCGGCCTACTGGCGGGTCTGGCTGGAGTCGGAGTGCTCTTCAGTGTCTACCTGACCTACCTGGAGCTGTTCGTCATTCATGCCATCTGCCGGTGGTGCGTTGCCTCGGGCTTCGTCATCCTGGCCATCTTCATCGTGGTGCTCCTCGATCTCCGCCGGCTGCCGCGCGACAGGACCTCCTGAGTGTCGGCTGAAACCAAAGCATCGCCAAGTGGTCGGGCGCTCGCCTTCGTTGCCCTGGGAGCGCTCGGGGTAGTCTATGGCGACATCGGCACCAGCCCGCTCTATGCGCTCAAGGAATGCTTTATCGGGCCCCATGGCGTACCGGTCACCAAGGGCAACGTCCTCGGTGTGCTTTCGCTGATTTTCTGGTCGCTCAATTTCGTAGTGACGCTCAAGTACCTGAGCGTGGTCATGCGCGCCGACAACCGGGGCGAGGGCGGGATCCTGGCGCTGTTGGCCCTGGTCCGTCCCCACGGGGAGGGGCGGCTACCGACCAGGTACCGCTGGCTGGTAGGCACCGGCCTCTTCGGCGCGGCCCTGCTCTACGGCGATGGCATCATCACGCCGGCGATCTCCGTCCTGGGCGCGGTTGAGGGCCTCAGCGTCGCCACGCCGGCCCTGCAGCCGTGGGTCGTGCCGATCGGCGTAGTCATCATCTCGGCGCTCTTCGCTGTGCAGCGCCACGGCACGGCCGGAATCGGCCGGATATTCGGGCCGCTGACGCTGACCTGGTTCGTCTCCATCGCGATGTTGGGGATCATGGGCATCCTCCGCCATCCCTCGGTGTTGGCGGCACTCAACCCCTGGTACGCGGCCACCTTCCTCTGGCAGCAAGGGTTCACCGGCCTCATGGTGCTGGCGGCCGTGGTTCTGGTGGTTACCGGCGGGGAGGCGCTGTATGCCGACATGGGCCACTTCGGGAAGCGGCCCATCCGGCTGGCCTGGTATGCCGTGGTGTTACCGGCGCTGATGCTCAACTACCTTGGGCAAGGCGCCATCGTGCTGGAGTCCCCGGCGGCGGCTCGGAATCCCTTCTACTCCCTGGTGCCGGATTGGGCGCTCTATCCCATGGTGGCAATTGCCACCGGAGCTACGATTGTCGCCTCACAGGCGCTGATCTCGGGCGCCTTCTCGCTCACCCGCCAGGCGATTCAACTGGGGTACTGCCCCCGGATGAACATCGTCCACACGTCGAGCCGCACCATCGGCCAGATCTACATTCCCGCGGTCAACAATGCCCTCTGGCTGGCCTGCATCGGGCTGGTGCTGGCCTTTCAGTCTTCGAGCAACCTGGCCGGGATGTACGGAGTGGCGGTTACCGGCACGATGACCACCACTACGCTGTTGCTCCTGGTAGTGGCTCGTAAGCGCTGGCGGTGGAGCCTATGGCAGGTGGCGCTGCTCGGCGGGGTCTTCCTAACGGTGGACCTGGCTTTCCTAGGCACCAATCTGTTCAAGATTCCCGACGGCGGCTGGGTCCCCCTCGTCGTAGCTGCGTTTGTCTTCCTGCTCATGTCCACCTGGAAAAAGGGGCGGGTGCGGCTGTCGGAGATTGTTCTGGAGAACACGCTCCCTATCGACCTGTTTCTTGCCGATATCGGCAAGCGGAAGCCGGTCAGGGTTCCCGGCATCGCCGTCTTTCTCACCTCGGTGCGTGGCGGAGCCCCCCCGGTCCTGCTGCATCACCTGAAGCACAACAAGGTGCTGCACGAGAAGGTGATCATGCTCTCTGTGATAGGGGAGGAGATACCCCAGGTTGACGAGGCCGACCGGGTGCGGTATCGGGAGCTTGGAGAAGGGTTTTGCGAGGTGGTGGCGAACTACGGTTTCATGGAGACGCCGGACGTACCCGCCATGCTGCAGTCGCTGACCCTCGAGCGCAGCGACGGTCGTCAGCTACGGGTGGAGGTCATGGCGACGTCGTTCTATCTGGGACGCGAGACCCTCATCCCGATCGATCGGCGCCGTAGGCCGGGTACCCGGGTGACGGCGCGATCGGTGCCGAGCGCGGATACCGGGCCGCCCCGTCCGGTCATGGCCCGGTGGCGCAAAAAGCTGTTCATCTTCATGGCCCGGAACGCCCAGTCCGCCACCGCCTTCTTTGGCCTGCCACCGAACCGGGTGGTGGAGCTCGGGGCCCAGATTCAGTTTTAGCCCTCCTTGTCCTCGTACATCTCCTTGAGTCGGTTCACCACGGCAGGATCCGCCAGCGTAGTGGTATCGCCCAGGGCGCGGCCCTCAGCAATGTCCTTGAGCAGCCGGCGCATGATCTTCCCGCTGCGGGTCTTGGGGAGGTCGGCCGAGAAGATGATGTCATCCGGCTTGGCGATCGCCCCGATCTTTCGGGCCACGTGGTCCTTCAGGTCGTCTTTCAGGCTGGCGGTGGCCTGGTTTCCTTCCTTCAGGGTGACGAACGCGGCAAGGGCCTGGCCCTTGAGCTCATGCGCCCGCCCCACCACGGCAGCCTCTGCTACCGCAGGATGATCCACCAGCGCGCTCTCCACTTCCATGGTCCCGATGCGGTGGCCGGCCACGTTGAGCACGTCGTCCACCCGGCCTAGGATCCACCAGTAGCCCTCGTCATCCAGCTTGGCTCCATCTCCGGCAAAGTATCGTCCCGGGAAACGACTCCAGTACGTCTCCCGGTAACGATCGTCGTCTCCGTAGATGGTGCGGAGCATGCCCGGCCAGGGCTCGGTCAGCGTGAGAAAGCCGCCTCCGGTCTTTAGCGCCTTGCCGCTGTTGTCCACGAGCTCGGCGCTGATGCCCGGGTACGGCACCGTGGCCGACCCGGGTTTCGTCGTGGTTACGCCGGGCAACGGAGTGATCATGATCCCGCCGGTCTCGGTCTGCCACCAGGTGTCGACGATCGGGCAGTGGCCGCCACCGATATGCTCCCGGTACCAGATCCAGGCTTCCGGATTGATCGGCTCCCCGACGCTTCCCAGGAGTCGGAGGGTGGACAGATCGTGCCTGGCTGGATGATCGGTTCCCCACTTCATGAACGCACGGATGGCGGTTGGCGCGGTGTAGAGGATCGTCACCCCGTACCGCTCCACGATGCTCCAGAAACGGTCTCGCTCGGGCCAGTCGGGGGCTCCCTCGTACATCAGCACGGTGGCACCATTCGCCAGCGGGCCGTAGACCACGTATGAATGGCCCGTCACCCAGCCGATGTCCGCGGTACACCAGAAGACGTCCTCTTCCCGCAAATCGAAGACGTAGCGGGTCGTGCTGGCTACCTGGGTCAGATATCCGCCGGTGGTGTGAACGATGCCTTTTGGCTTGCCCGTGGTACCCGAGGTATAGAGGATGTAGAGCAGGTCCTCCGCATCCATGGACTCGGGCGCACACCTGGGTGACTCCTTCTCGAGCAGCCGGTGCCACCAATGATCGCGGCCTTCCTCCATGCTGGCGAAGGCCTCGTCGCCCACCCGGCGCACCACGATGCAGTGCCGGATCGACGGACACCGCGTCAGCGCATCATCCACGAACCGCTTGAGCGGCAACACCTGGCCCCGTCGGTAACCACCGTCGGCGGTAATGACCGCTACCGCCTTGGCATCGTTGATCCGGTCCCGCAGCGACTCGGCGGAGAAGCCGCCGAAGACCACCGAGTGCACCGCACCGATGCGGGCGCAGGCCAGCATGGCGATTGCCGCCTCCGGAATCATCGGCAGATAGATCGCCACCCGATCGCCCCTCCTGATCCCCAGCTTCCTGAGCGCGTTGGCGCATCGACCCACTTCCCGCGCCAGATCCCAGTAGGTGAGCACGCGCTGGTCGCCCGGCTCGCCCTCCCAGATGATGGCGGCCTTGTTCCGCCGGGGTCCGTTCACGTGACGGTCGATGCAGTTGGCCGAGGCGTTGAGCTTCCCGTCGACGAACCAGCGGGCATGGGGGGGCTGCCAATCGAGGATCCTAGTCCAGGGTGAGATCCAGTCGAGTGAGTGCGCCTGTTCCGCCCAGAACTTCTTCCAATCGCGCCCAGCCAGGTATAGCGCATCCGTCGCCGCTGCCCGGGCGGCGAACGCCTCGGGGGGAGGAAAGCGGCGCGTTTCCGAGAGGAGGGTGTCGATCTGTTCGTTCATGTGCACCGGGGTGAAAGACGGTGAAAGACAAAGGGTCTGGAGTAGAGGCAATAAGAGCGCAATCGAGCGCATCCGCTACTTTTGCAGTAGTCTGCCGCGGAGTGCGGCGTAGAACAGCACTGCAAATGTTAGTAAGAGGCATTGCAACAGATTGAGAATTACTGGTTTGTCGTCGGTGGCACCAGTCTCGCCTTTTCCCCAGGCGAGGCAACGAGGACGTTTGTGGTCGAACGTCTATCCGCCCGATAAGAGCACACCCGGAGTGATTCGGGGCCGCAAAACTAGAGGTCTCGCCTGGTCGATTGTACCTGGATGAGATAGCTCGGTGCCGAAGGAGGAGAAGATGAGGTCCACACACGATGCAGAACGTGGCATGGCAGCGCCGGAGACCCTCGGGCTCGAGAGCCGTGTGGAGATCCGCAAAGCTGCGATCAAGCTCCTGGAGGAGATGCCGGAGGGAGTGGGGCGCCTGGTAATCGATATGGGCCGCACCCGTCAGGTGGACTCCGCCGGCCTCGGCGCCCTGATGCTAATTCAACGTCGCGCGGCGGAACGCCGTCAGGCGGTGGTACTTCGCAACGCCAGCGACGAGATCCGCTTCCTGCTGGTCCTCACCAAGCTGGATGACCTGTTCTCCCTCGAGTCCGTGGCTGCCTGAGGGGGCGGTAACGCGGTACGGCGGTATCCTTTGCGCGGGCGGTATAGCGTAAGAGAAGATCACCGCCGCATCATCTACCGCTGCTTTACCCTGCCGCCGTCACCACCCCGCCTACCCTGGTTCGGGATGGACGACTCCCCCAGAATAGGTTAGAGTACCCCGCGACCCAGATCCCCCTGTCCCGTGCCGCGGGCATCGACCTGCCGGGTGCATGTTTATGAGTGCTCAAGGAAAGCGCCGCCGGCGCGTGTTGATTGTCGAGGACGAGCCTGCGCTCCGATTGAGTTACGAGCGGGCCTTCAACCCGCGATATGATCTGGCGTTCGCGTCCACCGGGGCAGAGGCGCTGGAGCAGCTGGAACAACACAAGCCTGATGTTGCGGTGCTTGACATGCGGTTGCCGGATACCGACGGCGTCGATCTGCTGCGGCGTATCCGACTGAGCCAGCCCGAGCTTCCCGTCATCATCACGACCGCCTACATGAGCATTGAGCCTCAGCTCAAGGTCCTCGATCTTCTCCACTCCGGCTACATCGTCAAACCCTTCCGCCTCGACGAGCTCGGCGCGCGGATCGATGCCGTCTCATGACGGCTCGCCGCTGCTCGAAGCTCGTGGACTCCAGCGTTCCTTTGGACGAGTCCGCATCCTTCGTGGGCTAGACCTCTCACTTCTGGGGGGCGAGGCCCTGGTGGTGGCAGGACCAAATGGAGCCGGCAAGACGACGCTGCTGCGAATCCTCGCCGGGCTTATGCGGCCTACGGCAGGCCGGATCCAGGTGCTGGGTCAATCGCTGGAGCGGGGGTCGGCCGAGACCCGAGCGGCCATCGGACTACTCTCCCATCAATCGCTACTCTACGACGACCTCACACTGCTCGAGAACCTGACCTTCACCGCCCGTCTCTATGGCCTGGACGGTGCGCGCGAGGTAGCGGAAGCCGCGCTGGCCACAGCGGGACTGGCGAATCGGGCGGACGAGCTGCCAAGGCGTCTAAGCCGGGGTCTCCTGCAGCGGGCAGCTATCGCGCGGGCTTTGTTGCACCGTCCGAAGCTACTGCTGCTGGATGAGCCCTTTACCTCGCTCGACGCCGCGGCCGCCGACCGGCTACGGGTTGAGCTGCATACCCGCCTGGCCGAGGGGCTGGGCGTGGTACTGGTAACCCACCATCTCGCGGAAGCGTGGGACCTCGCCACTCGAGTGGCAGTACTGGTCAATGGGTCCTGGGCTACCGACGAGCCGCGCAGGGGAACGCTCGACGATTTCCTGCCGCGATACTATGGGCTGATCGGTGCCTGATCCGCTCCGGCTGGCGCTGGCTATTGCCGCCAAGGACATCCGGGCAGAGCTCCGCAGCAGGACGGCGCTGCAGTCGGCGCTGGTCTTTGCGGCGCTCGTTCTGGTGGTCTTCAATTTCGCGCGGGACCCCACGGTGCTCGCGGCCACCGATCTGGCGCCCAGTGTCCTGTGGGTCACGTTCGCGCTGGCAGCCATGGTGACCTTGAACCGGGCCTTCAACGTCGAGCGAGAGAACGCCGCGCTGGACGGGCTCCTCCTGGCCCCGGTGCCACGTGAGGCGCTGTTTCTTGGCAAACTTTTGGCCAATCTTGCATTCGTAGGAACGGTTGAGCTGGTGACCCTGCCGCTCTTCATGCTCTTCTTCAATGTCAGCTTGGGCCGCGCTTTGCCAGGCCTCCTCGGCGTCACCGCACTCGCCACCATCGGATTCGTCGCCGTAGGAACCCTCTTCAGTGCCATGGCCGTGCGCACCCGATTTGCCGAGCTGATGCTGCCGGTGCTACTGCTGCCGTTCATGGTTCCGCCGCTGATCGCCGCGGTGCAGATGACTTCGCGGTTGCTGGCAGATCGTCCATTGAGCGAGATGTGGGGCTGGCTTAGGTTACTCGCCCTCTATGACGTCGTCTTCGTCACCCTGTGCATGATGGCCTTTTCCGCGGTAGTAGACGAATGACCGTTGCATCGGCGCAAGCCGCCGGCGTCGTCCGCCGGGGCCTGGTCCTGAGTGCCATTGGCCTCCTGGCCCTGGGCGGCGTCTATGTCCTCGCGCTGGGTCATACGCCGGTCGAGGCCCGCCAGGGATTGGCCCAGAAGATCTTCTATCTTCACGTTCCGGCTGCCTGGTCCGCGCTGCTCTCGTTCTCCCTGGTCGGGATCGCGAGTGCGCTGTACCTGTGGCTCAAGGACCCCCGGCTGGACCGCTTTGCGGCGGCCTCGGCGGAGGTGGGCGTGGTGTTCAGCGCGATCATGCTGACAACTGGTCCCATCTGGGCCAAGCCGATCTGGGGGACCTGGTGGACCTGGGATGCGCGGCTCACCCTCACCCTGTTCGTCTTCTTCCTGTTCATCGGCTATCTGGGGCTCCGCGCCGCGGTGCACGATCCGGCCGAGCGGGCGCGCTTCAGCGCAGTGGTGGGGATCCTCGGAATGCTGCTGGTGCCATTCATCCACTTGAGCGTATACCTCTTCCGGACCCTTCACCCCCAGCCGATCGTGCTAAAGCCCAGCGCCCCGTCACTGCCGCCGGAGATGCTGACGACACTGTTGGTCTCCACCCTGGTTTTCACCCTGCTTTATCTAGGCTTCGTCACCACCCGCTACGGCTTGGCATTGGCGGATGAGGCCAGGGAGGATGCGCGTGATGCCGCCTGAGCCGCCCCAGAACGGCGAGTATCTGGTCGCCGCCTACGTGATTACAGCCGTGATCCTGATGGGATACTGGGTGGCGCTGTGGAGGCGGGCAAAGGCGATCGTAAGCGGGAAGGGAAAAACGTAAGCGGGGAAGAAAAGCGCTTACGTTTTTTCCCCTGCAGTTCAGTCCGTTCGCCGACGCCGCGCCGGAGGACTCTTCGGCAGCAGGACGTACTCCCATACCAGCGCCGCCAGAATTGCTCCCAGGATCGGTCCGATCCAGTACACCCCTTGTCCCAGCCATTGTCCCGAGACCAGCGCCGGCCCGAACGCCCGAGCCGGGTTCATGGCCGCACCGGTTAGCGGGCCCCCCACCAGGATGTCGAACAGCAGCACCAGTCCGATACCGAACCCGGCAATACGGGGTGCATCGGGCGACACCGCGGTGCCGAAGACCGCCGACATCAGGAAGAACGTCAGCACCGTCTCGATGGCAACCGCCTGGCCTATGGTGATCGAGCTGGCGATGACCGGCACGCCGAGAAGCGCGGAACGAACCGCTCCTGGCGGCAGGAGCGATTGGACCAGCAGCGCGGCGACGCAGGCGGCGACAAGCTGGGTCACGATGTAGGCGGCCGCCGGCAGCGGGCCGATTCTCCGGGCTACCAGCAAACCGATGGTGACGGCTGGATTCAGGTGGCCGCCGGAGATCGCCATCGTGGCACTGATCATGACCGACAGCGCCACCGCGTGCGCCAGCGCGATTCCGAGAAGGCCGATACCGCTGTTGGGAAACCCACCGTTCACGACCACGACGGCCGCACCGATGAACACAAACGAGAACGTGCCGAGTGCCTCGGCGACCAACTGACGAGCCAGAGAGGGCATGCGAGATCCTTGAAAGGAGGCGCCGCGAATCTATGCCCTTATGCAGACCGGCGAAAGAGCAAGGCGGCGTTGATCCCGCCAAAACCAAACGAGTTACTGAGCAGGTAGTCGGGTTCGAGGGTCCGCCCGATGCCGGTCACATGGTCCAGGTCGCAGGCCGGGTCGGGGCAGTCCAGGTTCACCGTGGGGGGTACCCAGTGGCGCTGGCTGGCGAGGGCGCAGATGGCGGCCTCGATAGCGCCGCTCGCGCCGAGGGCATGGCCGTAGTAGCCCTTGGTGCCGCTGAACGCCAGGCGGTATGCGTGCTCCCCGAACACCTGTTTGATGGAGCTGGTCTCGGTTGAATCGTTGAGTGGCGTGGACGAGCCGTGCGCATTGATGTAGCCGACTTCGTGGGGGGCTATCCGTGCTTCCGCCAGCGCGTTCCGCATGGCCCGCGCTGCCTGGCGTCCGTCGGGCCTCGGGGCCGTCATGTGATGTGCGTCGTTGGTGAGACCGAACCCGCAGACTTCGGCGTACACCGGAGCCCCCCGGGCGAGAGCCCTTCCGCGCTCCTCCAGGACCAGAACCGCAGCGCCTTCCGCCATGACAAAGCCATCACGCCCCTGGTCGAACGGACGGCTGGCGTGGACCGGGTCTTCGTTGCGAGTGGACATGGCGCGAATGATGGCAAATGCCCCGACGCAGAGGGGGGCGAGCGGTGCCTCCGCTCCCCCCGCCACCATCACTTCTGCCTCACCCCTCGCGATGGCGCGGAATGCTTCCCCAATGGCTATCGCGCCGGAAGCGCAGCTCATGCCATTGGTGGAATTGGGGCCGGTAAA
>DATBSM010000040.1:0-10208 GCA_036559785.1 Gemmatimonadales bacterium | reverse complement strand
CGCGCGCCGCCGGGAGAGCTCAGCGTCGGAGATTTCCAGTTGCAGCAACCTGCGGCCCGCATCGATGGTGATGCGGTCGCCCTCCTGCACCAGCGCAATGGCTCCGCCCGCTGCGGCCTCCGGCGAAACGTGTCCCACAACCATGCCATAGGTCCCCCCCGAGAACCGGCCATCGGTGATCAGTCCCACCGAGTCGCCCAGCCCCGCGCCGATGATCGCGGATGTTGGCGCCAGCATCTCGCGCATGCCGGGCCCGCCTTTGGGTCCCTCGTATCGAATCACGACCACGTCGCCCGTCACGATCCGGCCCGCGAGAATCGCCTCCAGGCAGCTCTCCTCCGAGTCGAAGACCCGGGCCGGGCCGGTCATGGTCGGCGTCTTCACTCCGGTGATTTTGGCGACGGCGCCCTCGGAAGCCAGGTTGCCGCGGAGAATGGCGAGGTGTCCCTGCGGATACAGCGGGTTCTCCCAGGGACGGATCACCTCCTGATCCTGCCCGGGCTCGGCCGGCACGTCCCGGAGCACCTGGGCTACGGTCTCGCCGGTAATCGTGAGCGCATCGCCGTGAAGCACCCGGTGCGCCAGCAGCATCTTCATCACCTGGGGCACCCCGCCCGCGCGATGCAGATCGGTGGCCACATACCGGCCCGATGGCTTCAGGTCGCACAGGACCGGAACCCGGGCGCGAACGGTCTCGAAGTCGTCGAGCGCGAGAGGCACACCGGCGGCCCGGGCAATCGCGAGGAGGTGGAGTACGGCATTGGTGGAGCCGCCGATCGCCATCGCCACGGCGATTCCATTCTCGAATGCTTTGCGGGTCAGGATCTGACGCGGGAGGATCCCCCGACGAATCGCATCCACCAGTACCGCGGCCGACCGTCCGGCGCTGTCAGCCTTCTCGTCATCCTCGGCTGCCATGGTGGAGGAATAGGGCAGGCTCATTCCCATCGCCTCGAATACCGAGGACATGGTGTTGGCGGTGAACATCCCGCCGCAGGAGCCCTTCCCTGGGCAGGCCCGCCGCTCGACCTCCAGCAGCTCACGGTCATCGATCTTGCCCGCACTGTGCTGGCCCACCGCTTCGAAGGCGCTCACCACCGTGAGATCGCGTCCGGCGTAGTGCCCGGGCTTGATCGTGCCCCCATAGACGAAGATTCCCGGGATGTTCATCCGTGCGATGGCGATCATGGCGCCGGGCATGTTCTTGTCGCATCCGCCCACGGCGACTACCCCATCCATGCTCTGGGCGCCGCACGCGGTCTCGATCGAGTCGGCGATGACCTCGCGGGACACCAGCGAGTACTTCATCCCCTCAGTGCCCATCGAAATGCCGTCGCTCACCGTGACCGTGCCGAACACCTGGGGCATCCCCCCTGCCTGGCGCACCGCGGATTCGGCCTTCCGCGCGAGCACATCGAGGCCGGCGTTACACGGCGTAATGGTGCTGTACGCGTTGGCGATGCCGATGATAGGCTTACCGAAGTCGTCGTCACCGAAGCCGACCGCTCGGAGCATGGCACGATTGGGCGAGCGCTGGACGCCCTCGGTGATGGCGCTGCTCTTGAGTTTGCTGGGCATCATGGAATGTAGGGGGCAGCGGGGCAGCGGGGCAGCGGGGCGGCAGGTGAGGATCAGGCAAAGCGAAGGGGCCCACCTGCGAGCGCTGCAACGCCCGCCGGATAGGCCCTAGCGATCTCGGGACGAGAAGCTTTACCTCCGCCGCTGCCCCACTTACCCCCCGACTGCCACCGCCGGCGTGACCGCAGCTTCGTTCCGCTCGCCGGTCCGGATCCGGTAGACCTGCGCCACGTCGAGGACGAAGATCTTGCCGTCGCCGACCTCGCCGGTTCGCGCGCTGCCGAGGATCGCATTGATCGTGACCGTCACGAACGGCTCGGAGACGCCGATCTCCAGGCGGACCTTTTCCTGCAGGTCGACCTTAACGGTGGTACCGCGGTACGTCTCGACTCTTTCGGTCTCCCCGCCGTGCCCGAGCACCCGGGTTACGGTGAGGCCTCGTACGTCGGTGCGGTAGAGCGCCTCCAGGACATCGTTGAGACGGTCGGGGCGGATGATGGCTACGATGAGTTTCATGTGGGCGCTCCCGTCAACGCGCGACTTGTGGGGTGAACGCGGGCAGCGGCTCGGAGGCGAGCACCGCCTCTGGGGGCACCAGGATGGAGCCTTCGCCGCTGGCGTAAGCTTCCTCGCCGTGCTGGCTCACGTCCATGCCAACCCCCTCGACGCGAGGCACCGCACGAAGCGACATCACCAGGCCGAGCACCTTGAGAATGACGAAGGTCATGATCGCCGCGTAGGCCGCCGCGCTGAGGCACCCCAGCGCCTGGACCCCAAGCTGACCGGGGTTGCCATACAACAGGCCGTCATTGCCAGCCGGGTTCCAGATCTTCTGAGCCAGGACGCCAGTGAGCAACGCGCCGGTGAGTCCGCCGATTCCGTGGCCGGCGAAGACGTCGAGCGAGTCGTCGATCCGGGTGCGAGAGCGGAGCGCGATGACGAGGTAGCTCGGCAGCGCCGCCACGGCGCCGAGAACGAGTGCGCCGGCCGGACTCACGAAGCCCGCAGCCGGAGTGATGGCCACCAGTCCGACCACGATTCCGGTGGCGGCGCCGACGGCGGTGGCCCGGCCGGTCCGGAAGTAATCGATCAGGGTCCACACCACCAACGTCCCCATCGGGGCCAGGAAGGTGTTGCTGAACGCCAGGGCGGCGAGCTCGTTGGCCGCGAGCGCACTACCACCGTTGAACCCGAACCAGCCGAACCAGAGCAGGCCCGCACCCAGCAGGGTGAATGGGACGTTGTGCGGCAGCACCGCCGTCCTTCCGTAGTCCTTGCGGGAGCCGAGCACCAGCGCCGCTACCAGCGCGGACACGCCTGCATTGATGTGGACGACGGTGCCGCCGGCAAAGTCCAGCACGCCCCGGGTCATGAGCCACCCGCCGCCCCAGACCCAATGCGCCACCGGCGCATAGACGAACAGAGTCCAGAGAGTGATGAAGGCGACGTACGGCCCGAATCGCATCCGCTCGACCACAGCGCCCGAGATGAGTGCGGCGGTGATGATGGCAAATGTTCCCTGGTAGGCCATAAAGAGGACGTGCGGGATGGTCCCTTTGGCCTCGGTGCCCACGCCATTCAGCCCGAGGTTGGCCAGGCCGCCGATCAGCGGGCCGCCCTCACTCAAGGCCAGGCTGTACGCCGCCACGGCCCAGGTGACCCCGACAACGCCCAGCGCCACGAAGCTCATCATCATGGTGTTGAGTGAGTTCTTGTTGCGCACCAGCCCACCATAGAAGAAGGCGAGCGCGGGGGTCATGAGTAGGACCAGGGCGGTCGAGATCAGCATCCAGGCCGTATCGGCCGGCACGACGGTCGGCGCGGGTGCAGCATCCTGAATGGCAAGCAGCAAGGGTAGGATGGTCACGTCTCTGCTCCAGGGATGAAGGCTATTGGCTATGGACTATTCGCTGTGACCGGGGAGCATGACCATTCATCTGAGCTGTCCAGGGGACGCTGTCCCGTCATACGACCTGCAAAGGCGCACGGAATAGCCCACAGCCCATAGCGAATAGCCAATAGCCCTCAAATCACGCATCGTAGTACAGGGAAAACTCATACGGATGCGGCCGGAGATTCACCGGCGCGATGTCTCTGGTCCGCTTCATCGAGATCCAGGTCTCCAGCACATCCGGGGTAAACACGTCGCCTTCGAGCAGGAACTGGTGATCGGCCTCGAGTGCGGCGACCGATTCGGCCAAGGATCCCGGCACCGTCTTGATGTTCTTCTTCCGCTCGTCATGGAGCTCGTACAGGTCCTCGTCGATCGGCGCGGGTGGCTCCAGCTTCCGCTTGATGCCGTCGAGGCCCGCCATGAGCAGCGCGGCAAAGGCCAGATAGGGGTTGGCCGTCGGATCGGGTGCCCGGAACTCGATGCGGCGCGCCTTGGGGCTGCTGGAGTAACACGGAATCCGGCAGATAGCCGACCGGTTGCGAGCCGAGTACATCAAATTGACCGGCGCCTCGAAACCGGGCACCAACCGTCGGTAGCTGTTCGTGGTTGGAGCGCATATGGCCAGCAGAGCCGGCGCGTGCGCGATCAACCCGCCGGTGTAGTGTCGGGCGGTCTCGGATAGCAGGGCGTACCCGTTCTCGTCGAAGAACAGCGGCTTGTCGCCCTTCCAGAGCGATTGGTGCACATGCATGCCCGACCCGTTGTCGCCGAAGAGCGGCTTGGGCATGAACGTGGCCGTGAGGCCCAGGTTATGGCAGACATTCTTCACGATGTACTTGTAGACCAGGAGACGGTCTGCGGTCTGGACCAGCGTCCCGAACCGGAAGTCGATCTCCGCCTGGCCCGCGGTGGCCACTTCATGGTGCTGTACTTCCACCGGAATCCCAGCGTCGATCAGCGCCAGCATGATCTTGGACCGCACATCCTGCAGCCGGTCGACCGGTGGAACCGGGAAGTAGCCCTCCTTGTGCCGTGGGCGGTGGCCCAGGTTGGGCACGCCGTTCCGGCCGGAGTTCCAGACTCCCTCCTCCGAGTCGATGTGGTAGTAGCCCTCGTTGGCGTTCTGGTCGAACCGCACCGAGTTGAAGATGAAGAACTCGGCTTCGGGTCCCCAATAGGACGTCGTCGCGATGCCGGTGGTCTTGAGGTACTCCTCGGCCTTGAACGCTATGAACCGCGGGTCGCGGGAGTAGGGCTCCAGGGTAAGCGGATCGTAGATATCGCAGGTGAGCGACAGTGTGGGCACCGAAAGCACCGGATCGATGAAAGCGGTCGAGACGTCGGGCAACAGCAGCATGTCGCTCTCGTTGATCGCCTGAAAGCCGCGGATGGAGGACCCGTCGAAGCCGAGCCCTTCGCGGATCATGGTCTCGTCCAGCGTGGCGGCAGGAATGGAGAAGTGCTGCCAGGTGCCCGGCAGGTCGCAGAACTTCACATCCACGACCTGGATGTTCCTCTGCTTGATCAGATCGAGGAGCTTTTGTACTTCACTGCTCGGGGCTACACGAAAGGGAGCACTGGGCCGGGCCGTTGTCGCCATGGGCTTTCTCGGGTGTTCGAGGTTCAGGTTAACGAAGACGCCCCTGCGTCGAAGGATCGAACGCAGGGGCATCGGGTGAGCACGGTTTCACTCGGACCAGGGACCTGGCGGTTCGATCGGGGGCATGCGTCGATTTCGCTGGACCGCCGCCGGAATGGCGGGTGGAGTAGAGAGACCAGTGGGCTGACGCATGGACTTCCTCGCGGAACGGTTCGCTGGTGGCCTGAAGGACAGTATACAGGCCAAACCCACAGCTGTCAAGAGAATTCTGCAAAAATTGCCAAAAATTGGAGTCAGAAATGCAGAAATCTCGCCTCTCCAACAGTATTGGGACGTTCTGAGTGCAACTTTCGCACGTTTTGTGCGACATTAAATCACTGACGCTAACCTTCAAGTGCGGCTGGGGTTACCTTGCTCTCAGGCGTGCTCGACTCTAAAACCTTATCGTTCCGGAGTGCCTCGTGACGTTGCCCCAACCGGAGCCAGGCGTCCTGCAGCCCCGCCGCCGCCCGCCTTCTCGCCGTCCCCTCCTGCTCTTTCTCCTGTTCGTGGCCGCCGTACTGGGTGGGCTCTATCTCCTGATGCGTCCCCGGCTCGAGTTCACCAATCGGCTTGCGGGCCCGGTTCGTCTGGCGGTGGACAATGCCCCGCCACGCCTGGTCTCGCCCGGCTCTTCGGTGCGAGTGTCCGCCCCCTGGCGGAAGACGCTGGTTGCCGCCTGGGAGCTCACCCGGCCGCTCTCGGCAGACGGACGGCCGATGGGCGAGGAACTGCGTGGGTCGGTGGTGGAGCGTGGCACCTGGGGGGCGATCCGCCGGACGGCAACGGCGCGCGGACCGGACGGCAATTTTTTCGCCCCGCTCATCACCAACGCGAGTGAGGATCAGCTGAGAGTGACGGTGAATGCCGGGCTGGAGGGAGCGCTGGACTGCGGCTGTGCGGTGCGACCCGGGGGACGGCGCGTATTTGTGGGGTACTATCGCCTGTACCAGAACAGCACGGTGCAGGGCAGGGCGAGCGGCGGCAAAGTGGCGACTTTCAGGGATCTCGGTCCAAGAGTCGTTGCCCCCGATGGGACGGTTGGGCTGCAGTTCGAAGGACGGGACCTCCGGGCCCGGTGATCAGCGCTTCGGCCGCCGCTGGCGCAGCTCCAGTATGGTGGCCGAGGTGACGGAGTCGAAGCCGAACTTGCCCCGCACCTTGTCAACTGCCTCGGTGAGCCGGCGCAATCGGCTCCGTTCCGGGCGCTCGAAGAGGTCCGGCTCCTCTGCGGTCCCCAGGTTGGTGGCGGCGATGCCGATCAGCCGCACGCCACGGTCCCGCTCTCTCACTTCCTCAAACGCGCTGCGAAACAGCGCCCGCGCCGCGAGGTAGAGCTCGGCGTCGAGGTCGGTGGCGGTTTCCAGAGTCTGCCGCCGGGTGACGGTGCGGAAATCGTCGTGCCGCAGCTTCATCGTCACTGTCCGGGCAAGGATCTGTTCATCCCGCAGCTGGGCGGCGACGCGCGCGGTGAGCAGAGCGAGGATCCGCTCCAGCTCAGCCGGATCGCGCACATCATAGGAGATCGTGGTCTCCCGGCTGACCGATTTCGGCAGCCGGTCGGCTCGAAGCGTGGTGCCACCCTGACCCTGGGCCCGGAGCTTGAGCGGACGCGCATCGGCGCCGATGAGCCGTTCGAGCGCCCGCTCCTCCATCTGCTGCACCTGATGCACCTCGACCAGGCCGAGCTCGGCCCACCGCTCCGCCGTCCTGGGGCCGACTCCCGGCATCGCGCGCAAGGGCAGCCCAGCCAGAAACCCCTTTTCCCAGCCGGCCCGAACCTCCATCAGGCCCCGGGGCTTGGCCCAGTCGGACGCGAGCTTGGCAATCATCCGGTTGGGGCCAATACCGACGCTACAATCGAGCCCGGTCTCGTGCCGCACCATGTCGCGAAGCTGCTCCGCCACCGGCAGCAGCGATCTGGGGTAGAGTCGCTCGGTACCCGCAAAATCGAGATAGGCCTCATCCAGCGAGGCCATTACTACTGTGGGGGAGAACTCCTCCAGCACGCCCCGCACGGCGTGCGACGCGTCACGGTAGTGGGTAAAGGAGCCCTGGAAAAAAGTGGCCTGTGGGCAGAGCCGGACCGCTTCGGCGATCGGCATGCCGGCGTGAACGCCAAACCGCCTGGCCGCATAGGACGCCGACTCGACCACTCCACGCTGATCCCGCCGGCCGCCGACAACCAGCATGTCAATCTCGCGCAGCTCCGGATGGCGCTGACGGCACACTTCGACGAAGAAGGCATCGAGATCGACGTGGAGAATGCGAGCCGGCATAGATGGAGCTTACACCAGGAGGATCGCGGTTGCTTTGAACGCCACCATGACTGGTTTCCCGGCCTTGAGGTCCATTTCCTCGACCGACTGGGTGGTGAGCGACGCGATCAACGGCCGTCCCACGTCCAGGTGCACGAGGGTGACCGGTCCGATCCGCTCCAGCCGCACTACCCGGCCATCCATGTGGTTGCGGGCCGAGCCCGGGTTGTGGCTGAGGCTCAGGACGATGTCCTCTGGCCGGATGACGGCGTGGATCGGTCCCTCACGCTCGGCCACCACCTCCAGCACCAGCGACCCACCGCGGAAGGTGCCTCGGAAGGACCCGGCTCCGTTGCCCGGCTCGGTTCGCTCGACCACCCCCGCGATCACGTTGCCGGTGCCCACGAAGCGCGCGACGAAGGCTGAGTTGGGATAGCGAAACACCTCCTCGGGCGTCCCGCTCTGCGCGATCCGGCCTTCCGCCAGCACCGCCACCAGGTCGCCCAGGCGGAGCGCCTCGTCAAAGTCGTGCGTCACCTGAAGGGTGGTGATCCCCTCGCGCTCATGCAGCTCCCTGAGTTCGCGCCGTAGCACCTGGCGGGTTGCTGGGTCCACCGCCGCGAAGGGCTCGTCCAACAACAGAATCGATGGCCGTGGCGCCAGGGCCCTGGCGAGCGCGACCCGCTGCTGCTCTCCCCCGCTCAGCCCGCGAATCGGGCGGTCGAGCAAAGGCGCGATCGCAAGCATATCCGCCAGCTCGGCGATCCGGGCCTCCGGATCGGCGGCGTCTCGCGGGCCTCGGCCCGGTCCCAGTCCATAACCGATATTGTCTCGCACGTTGAGGTGGGGGAACAGGTGGTACTGCTGGTAGACGAACCCCAGCCCACGCCGCTCCGGTGGCAGGTGGGTCACCTCGTCGTCATGCATGAAGACCCGTCCGGCTTTAAGTCTGGCATGGCCGGCGACGGCCTCCAGCAGGGTCGTTTTCCCCGATCCCGTAGGCCCGATGATCAGGGCATAGCCGCCCTTGGGCACCTCGAGCGTGATGTCCCGCAGATCGAACGTGCCCACCCGGACGTGCAGGTTCTCCAGCCGGATCATCTCCGTTCTTCCGGCTGTAGTACCCGGACTACCACGAGCACGGTGAGTGCAACCAGCAGGAGAATGACTGCGGCGGGCACCGCGGCCTGGAGCCCGTAGGCGGTGAACCGGTCGAAGATATAGATGCTGGCGACCTTGGGGTTGTAGGTCAGAATTACGATCGAGCCGAACTCGCTGACGCTGCGCGACCAGGCCAGGATGGAGCCGGCGAGAACACCGCGTCCCGCGAGTGGTAGCGTCACCCGCCTGAAGGCGCCCCAACCGGTGTCGCCCAGCGTCCTCGCTACCCGCTCCAGCTGAGGATCGACGCCCCGGAACGCCTCACGGGCTCCGCTCACCAGGATGGGGGCGGATACGAAGAGCATGGCCGCTACGATGCCGGGAACATGGCTCACGAACTCCAGCCCGACGTGTGCCAGCGCGCCCCCCACTTCCGACCGTCGTCCCAGAAACAGCAGGAGCGCGATACCCGCCACGGGGTGGGGCACCACCACCGGAAGCTCGATCAAGCCCTGCACCAGCCGTCGTCCCGGAAAGTTCCGCCGCGCCAACAAATAGGCCAGCGGCACCCCGAACAGAGCCGCGATGAACGTGGCCAGGCTGGCGGTGAAGACCGTGAGGACGATCGAGTCCCGCAGCTCGGTGTCGCGCAAGGCCGCACCCAGGCTCTCCGGCGAGGCGAAGAACAGGAGGCGGAGCAGGGGGCCCACGATGAACAGCACCAGGCAGGCGCCGAGCGCGGCAAGCACCACGCGGGACAGCAGCGAACGGACGGGCATGATCACCCTTGGCGGGAGCTTACGGAGCCACCATTCTTCGACCCACTCACTCAGGCGAGATCGAAACGATGAGTCCGGCGCGGCAGGACGCGACCGATGAGCGTCAGAAACCGGAAGTCTACTCCTCGCGCGTCGGTTTTCTAGGCCTCGGTGCCATTGGCGCACCTATGGCGGCTCACCTCGCCAAGCGGCATGCGCTCACCGTCTGGAATCGCACCGCCGAGCGCGCCACGGAGTTTGCCTCGATGCACGGGGCGCGCGCGGTTGGCACCCCTCGGGAAGCGGCCGCCGGCGCCGAGGTCGTGCTGACCTGTCTGCCGACATCGCGAGAGGTGGCCCAGTTGCTCGACGGCCCTGATGGACTGGAAGCCGGGCTCGGGCGGGGAAGCTTGCTGATCGATTGCACCTCAGGAGATCCGGGGACCTCCCGCGACATCGCCCAGCGGCTCGCTCGACGTGGTGTTGCCTTCGCGGATGCCCCGGTGAGCGGCGGAGTGAGCGGCGCCGAGGCGGGGACGCTGACGGTGATGGTCGGCGGCGATGAGGAGGCATTCAGCCGGGCCCAGCCGGTGCTCGCGGCCTTCGGAAAGCGGATCGAACACCTTGGTCCTGTTGGAGCCGGGCACGCCATGAAGGCGGTGAACAACGCGCTGTTGGCGGTGAATCTCATCGCCGTAGGGGAAGGTCTTGCCGCCCTCGTCAAAGCCGGCGTCTCGGCCCGCAGCGCGGTCGAGGTGCTGAACGCCTCCAGCGGGCGCTCCTTCGTGAGCGAGGCTTTGGTACCCGAGCGGGTCCTCACCGGCCGCTGGCCGCAGACGTTCCGATTGGCGCTGCTGGACAAGGATGTCGCCATCGCGCGGGAGTTTCTGCGGGATGTGGGCGTCGAGGGTCCGCTACTCGAGCTCGCGGGCCAGCTCCTCGGCCAGGCTCGAGCCGAGTTGGGGGAGACGGCCGATCAC
>DATBSM010000039.1:0-19624 GCA_036559785.1 Gemmatimonadales bacterium | reverse complement strand
GTCGCGCATCAGGCGAAAGAAGTCGGCCGGCGTGGGATGCTTGTAGGCCCAGGCCTTGAGATACTCCCGGAAAGCGTGATCGAAGCGTTCCTTCCCCAGCACCTCGTAACGCAGTGTCTGCATCATGAGCGCCGGTTTCTGGTACCCGGTCCAGAAGAGATCCTTCACCTCCACCGGCCGGGCGATGAGCGGCTGCTCCTGGCCGGGAATCGCGTGATCGGGATAGAGGTGGAGCGGGTGTACCTCGATCGAGTCGCCGTAGGGCGTGCCAGTGAAATAGCGCGCCGCCCCCGCCAGATCGATGAACGTATTGAACCCCTCGTCCATCCACGGATACAACCGCTCGTTCGATCCGACGATCATCGGCATCCACTGGTGGCCGAGCTCGTGGGCCAGTACCCACTGGCGCTCCTCCCGGCTCGGGGCGCGTGGGTCGAAGGTGAGCATCGGGTACTCCATCCCTTCGATCGGACCCTCGACACTGCTCATCTGAGGATAGGGGTAGGAGTACCACTGCTCGCTGTAGTACTGGAGTGCCTCCCTGACCATCCGGTTGGCTTCCTCCCACTCCGGGGCCGACGGGCGGTACAGCGTATGAACCAGGATTCCGCGGTACCCGCTCGCATCCCAGCGGAGGTCCGGCCCGGCGGCGAACGCGAAGTCGCGGACGCTGTCGGCAGTGAACCGCCAGGTAAGCTGGCCGCTCGATGCGGGGCGGCTACGGTCGGGCTGCCCGGCCTCGGCGGCGGTGATCACGGCCACCGGGTCGGTTGATCGGATCGCGCGCGCCAGGCGCTCCCGCTGAGCAGCAGTAAGCACCAGCTCCGGATTCCGCAGGGTTCCGGTCGCGGCCACGACATAGCTGGCCGGCAGGGTGAGGCTCACATCGAAGCTGCCGTACTCCAGGTAGAACTCCCCGGCTCCGATGTAGGGATCGTGGTTCCAGCCCCGCACGTCGTCGTACACCGCCATCCGGGGATACCATTGCGCGATCTGATACAGCGAGCCGTCCCGTCCCATGCGTCCGGCGCCGTAATCGGGCACGGCGAAGTGCCAAGCGAGGTTGATGTCCAGGACACCACCGGGCGGGAGGACCCTGGGCAGATCGATGCGCATTGTGGTGCCGTAGATCGTCGGCCGCACCGCCCGGCCGGCAATGCTCACCTGCTCCAGGGTCAGTCCCCCATCAAATCCCTTGCAGGAGAAGTCGAAGGTGGATCCCAGGAAGACGAGCGGCGGTTGATCCAGCTGCTCCGTGATGCCGGCACGGCTGCAGATGTTCTGCTCGACGAACATCCAGAGATAGCGAAGTGCGTCCGGTGAGTTGTTGGTATAGTGGATCGTTTCCCGTCCGCGGATCTGGCGGGTGGCCGTGTCGAGGGTGGCCGCAATGCGATAATCAGCCCGCTGTTGCCAGTAGCTGCGGCCCGGCCGGCCCGAGGCGGTGCGGTAGAGGCTGGGAGACGGAAGCTGTAGTTGGGTGAAGGGCGACATGGGCCCGGTGCTCGGGGCCTGGCCAGGGATCGCTTGTGCCGGTAAGAGACCAGCCGAGGCGGTATGAAGAACCAGCAAGCCGATTATCAGTCGGGCCATTCGACGCTCCAGGTGGATAACGGTCGCGAGAACTTACCTCGGGCAACGAAGGTGGCAACCCTGCAGCAGGACTGGCGGATTCCGGCCCGGCAATGCATGTTGGCGCTCCCGTTCACACCCATTTGGAGGATTCATGTATTTCGGTGCACGAGTCGGCGCGGCGCTCGGGCTGGTCTGGGCACTCGCCGGCTGCAAGTCCGACCGTCCATCCACGGAGAGTTCCAGCGCTTCAGCGGCATCCGCCGAGGCTCCGAAGGCCGCTCCGGCGGTGGTGAAAGTTGAGGCCAGGGATTTTGCCTTCGACGCGCCGGCCCAGATCCCGGCCGGGGCGGTGACGATGCAGCTAACGAATCACGGCAAGGAGATTCATCAAGCTCAATTGATCAAGCTGGAAGATGGAAAGACCGTTCAGGACCTGGCCGCGGCGTTGAAGAAACCTGGGCCACCACCCTCCTGGATGAAGTTCGTAGGGGGGCCGAACGCCGCCGCGCCGGGACATGAGGTTGACGCCACTTCCGTGCTCGAGCCCGGCCATTATGCCTACCTCTGCTTCATCCCCAGCGCCGACGGCGTCTTGCACGCCGCCAAGGGCATGGTCCGGCCGTTCGAGGTGACCGCCGCCTCACCGGGTGCAGCCAACGAGCTGCCAGAAGCCGACGTCACCATCAAGCTGGTTGACTACGACTTCCAAGCCTCCAAACCGCTCGCCGCTGGCAGGCAGCGGATCCTGGTCGAAAACGGGGGACCGCAGGGGCATGAACTGGTCCTGGTCAAGCTCGCTCCGGGGAAGAAAATCGAGGACTTCGCCAGCTGGGCCGAGAATATGAAGGGACCTCCCCCCGCCGAGCCAGTGGGTGGAGTGGTTGTTCTCGAACCGGGAATGCGGGGAACATTCACTGCGGACCTCACGGCCGGCGACTACGGCCTGATCTGCTTCGTCCCCGATTCGAAGGACGGGAAAATGCACCTGAGCCACGGGATGATGAAAACCATCAAGGTGAGCTGAGGCAGACCTTTCGTCGGAAATCCTTTGGCAAGCACGCAAAACCATTCTGTGCCCAGAGGCCCGCACGCCCAGCGCGGGCCTCGTTTTGCGCCCGCCCCAAACGCTCGGCATACTTGACGTTGGGCGGCACGGTGTAGAGCACGGCCCATCCGTCGCGAACCATTGCTTCGTTCACCAGAGTCGAGTCGACCCAGACGTAGGCCAGCACCCGACCATACTGGTCAGTGGGTGCGGCGTCGTACTCCAACCGCACCGCAGTGCCGGTGGGAAGCATCTGGCGCAACGCCAGCTGAGCCCTGCTCCCGAACGGGAGCTGACCCCGCTCCGGGCTGTCAATGCCGATGAGGCGCACCCGCCGGCTATCTCGGCAGGTGAAGCTGTCGCCATCAGCTACCCGCAGGACCACGCACCCGGCCTCCCGCTTTTGGGAGGCGGCACAGGCTAGGGGGGCGGCCGCCAGCGCAAGGCCCAGTAGCGCGTAACTCATTGCCTTGGGACCGCGGGTATGCATTGCACCTCGAGTCTGAGTGACACGAAAGCCCGAACAATGAAAGCCCGGGGACAAATAACAAACAACCAACGACGCCTCCAATGACGACCTTTTCTGCGAATCGAGCTGCTCTCCATGTAGGTGTGACCGGCGCCGGTGGCCTGATCGGCTCGGCCCTCAGCCGGGGCCTGCAGGCGGCCGGTCACCATGTGACGCCGATAGTTCGCCGGCCGGCGAGTACGGGAGAGATCAGCTGGGACCCAGAGAACGGCCGGCTCGAACCGGGACAGCTCGAGGGCATGGACGCCGTCATCCACCTGGCGGGTGAGAACGTAGGGGTCCGCTGGACTGCGGCGCGCAAGCACCGGATCAAGAGTAGTCGCACAGTGGGGACCCGCCTTGTTGCTGAGGCGATCGCCCGAGCGCGGCGTCGCCCTGGTGTGCTGGTCTCCGCTTCCGCCATCGGCATCTATGGCAACCGCGCAGACGAGATCCTGACCGAGAACAGCCCGGCCGGTGACCAGGAGTCGGACTTCCTGGCCAGGCTAAGTCGGGAATGGGAGGCTGCCGCGGAGCCGGCCCGAGCCGCCGGAGTGCGGGTCATACACCCGAGGTTCGGGGTGGTGCTGAGTCAGGAAGGAGGCGCGCTTAAGAAAATGCTTCTCCCGTTCCGACTTGGGCTCGGCGGGCGGCTGGGGAGCGGGACGCAGTGGATGAGCTGGATCTCGATCGACGACGTGGTGGGAGGCATACTCCATGTGCTCCAGACGGAGAGCTTCACCGGCCCGGTGAATGTGGTGGCTCCCCAGCCGGTCCGGAATCGGGACTTCACCACCATTCTTGGACAGGTCGTGTCCCGCCCCACCCCGTTTGCCGTGCCGGCGTCGGCGCTCCGCCTCGTTTTAGGCGAGATGGCCAACTCCACGCTATTGGCCAGCGCCAGAGTGCTCCCCAAGCGTCTACTTGCGTCCGGATATCGCTTCGAACACCCGGATCTCGGCACCGCACTGCGACATGTGCTGCGCCCGTCGAGCCAGGCTAACTTTCCGGGATGAGCGGACCCAAGGCAGTCGTTCTTCTGAGCGGCGGGATGGACTCAACCACGGTCGCGGCGATTGCCCTGAGCCGAGGCTTCGACGTGCACGCGCTGACGTTCCGCTACGGGCAGCGACACCAGGCCGAGGTGGACGGGGCGCGGCGGGTAGCCGAACGGCTGGGCATCCGCGCCCACGTGGTTCTGGATATCGACCTGCGGGCTTTCGGCGGCTCGGCCCTCACCGGCGACATCGATGTCCCCAAGGACACGCCCATCGATCAGATCGGGCAGCGGATTCCCTCGACCTACGTCCCGGCACGCAACACCGTCTTTCTCGCGTTCGCCCTGGGATGGTCGGAGGTGCTGGGTGCATCGGACATCTTTCTCGGGGCCAACGCCCTGGATTACAGCGGGTACCCGGACTGCCGTCCGGAATTCATCCAGTCGTTCCAGACGATGGCCAACCTGGCCACCCGCGCGGGAGTGGAAGGCGGGCAGAGACTCACGATTCATACTCCGCTCATCGCTCTGTCCAAGCGCGAGATCATCGAGCGCGGCATGGCGCTCGGGGTGGACTATGCCATCACCCGGACCTGCTACGACCCGTCGCCGGACGGGGCGGCATGCGGCAGATGCGACGCGTGTCTGCTGCGGCTCAAGGGGTTCCGGGAGGCGGGGTTGGAGGATCCTGCACCGTATCAGGCGGTAAGCGGGAAGGAAACAGCGTGAGCGGGAACCAAAAAGGCGTAAGCGGTGAGCGGGTTTTTCTAAACCGCATGACCTTGGTTGGCTTAAGAAAAATCTGGCTCATTCCCCGAGGCTTCCCGCCTACCGCTTACGTTTTTCTTCCCCGCTTACGGTTTTTATGACATACGCCGTCAAGGAGATTTTCTACACTCTCCAGGGGGAGGGCGCCAACACCGGGCGAGCCGCGGTGTTCTGCCGCTTTGGCGGCTGCAACCTGTGGACCGGCCGCGAGCGAGACCGGGCCGAGGCCGTCTGCCAGTTCTGCGATACCGATTTCGTGGGAACCGACGGCCCGGGTGGCGACAGCTTTCGCACTCCGGAGGCGCTGGCCGAGGCGGTTTCTGCGGCGTGGCCCGACAAGGGGGCTGGCATGCGGTTCGTGGTCTGCACCGGGGGGGAGCCGCTGCTGCAGCTCGATGAGCCGCTGCTGGAGGCCCTGCACGCAGCGGGGTTCGAGGTTGCTATCGAGACCAACGGGACCATCCAACCGGTCGGGGGGATCGACTGGCTCTGCGTGAGCCCCAAGGCCGGCTCCGATCTGGTGGTCCGCTCTGGCGATGAGATCAAGCTGGTCTTCCCGCAGGAGGGCGCCGAGCCCGAGCGGTTCGAGCGGCTCGACTTCCGGCATTTTTTCCTCCAGCCGATGGATGGGCCGGACCGACAGGCCCACACCGAGGCTGCCCTGCGCTACTGTCTTGCCCATCCGCGCTGGCGGCTGAGCCTGCAGACGCATAAGCTTCTCGGGATTCCGTGACGGGAAGGTCGGGAAGGACGGGAAGGACGGGAAGGAAAGTCGCCGACTATCAACACCTTCCCGCCTTTCCCGTCTTTCCCGTCTTCTCTTAATTCTCTCGAGACCATCGACGCCCGCCGCATGCACGGTTACTCCGATCGCATCAGTCACGCGTTCGCCTTTGCCGCCAAGTATTACGGCGCGGTGGCCCCAGCCGGGTCAGGCATGGACTACATGGCCCACCCCGCCAACGTGGCGGTCATCCTGGCCCGGTATGGCTGCGATCAGATCACCATCGTCGGCGGAATTCTGCATCACGTGCTGGAGGAAGCGGCGCCGGCCAAGAGGCCGCTGCTCGAGCGCAAGATCAGCGACAAGTTCGGATCGGTGGCGCTCGCCGTGGCCAAGGACGCGCTGGAGCCCAAGTTCGATCACCGGGGTTCTGAGCGCGCCTGGCAGGCCCGCAAGCAGGAATACCTCAGTCAGCTCGCGATTGCCGAACCGCGGGCGCTCGATATCTGTGTGGCGGACGAGATTCACACCTGCGGCTCGACGGTGACCGCCCTGCGCCGGCTGGGGGTGGAATACCTCCGGACGGTGTCTCGGGCCGGTTCGCATCAGACCATCTGGTGGTACCGCTCGATGATCGAAATCCTGGCCACCCGCTCCGATTGGCCTCAGCGAGAGATGATGACCGAACTGCGACTGATGAGCGCGGACCTGGTCCGCAGCCTGCGCGAGAGGGAAGAGGACCTGTGAGCCGAATCGCCCTGCTGGGACTGCTCCTCGGGCTTGGCGCGTGCATGGGCGGCGCTCCACCGCCCATTCCGCTCAACCCGGTCCGATTCCTTCTCGTCAACGACGTCTACTCGGCGGACACCCTGGGAGACGGTCGGGGCGGTCTGGCCCGGGTGGCGACGGTGCGCAACCGACTGGCCAATAACGGGCCGGTGCTCTTCGTCCTGGCCGGCGACTTCCTCAGTCCGAGTGTGCTGACCAAGTATTACGGCGGCCAACAGATGGTGGCAGCCTTCAACGCGGCCAAGCTGGATTACGCCACGCTGGGCAACCATGAATTCGACCTGGAGATCGACACGCTGATAGCCCGGATCGAGGCCTCGAAGTTCAAATGGATCTCCAGCAATTGCACCCGGGCGGGTGGGGCGCCGCTGCCCAACGTGCTGCCCTGGGACACCCTCCACATCTCGGGCCACAAGGTGGGGCTGTTCGCCCTTACGCTGCAGGGCAACTATCCCCCCGCGGTCCGATGCACCGATCCGGATAGCGCCGCACAGCGGGCGGTGGAAACTCTGACCGCGAAAGGTGCCGATCTGATCGTCGGTATTACCCACCAGCCCATCCAGGCGGATCGCGATCTGCTCGCACGGGAGCCCCGGATCGATCTGTTGTTGGGTGGTCACGAGCATGTGGCCCAGGACTCGACCGTGTCGGGGCGCCACGTGGTCAAGGCCGATGCCAACGCGGTCTCGGCCCAGTTCGTGACGTTGTGGGGAGGAAAGGCCAACTGGCGTCAGGCGACGGGGTTGGTACCGATCAACGCGACGCTGCCGCCGGACACAGGCGTAGCGAGAGTGGTGGCGGAATGGACTGACAGCCTCCAGGCTCGGCTCGGACCGGAACGCATCGTGGGCCGCACTAGCATGCCTATTGATCCATCTACGAGTCTGTCCCGGCGACGTGAGTCGATGGTGGGAGATCTGGTAAGCGATGCAATGCGTGCTGGCACTGGGGCGGACGTTGCCTTGCTCAACTCCGGCACCCTGCGCCTCGACGACGTCATCCAGCCCGGGCCGGTCTCCAATCACCAGCTCGAGGCACTCTTTCCCTTTGCCGACCAGACGCGCGTGATCACCTTTCCGGTGACCGGAGCCGGACTCCGGCGGATCCTCGAGCACGGCGTATCGAGCGGGGTGTTTGGCACCGGAGGGTTCCTCCAGATCTCGGGGCTCTCCTTTACCTTCGACCCGTCCAAGCCCTCGGGTCGCCGGGTGGTAGGCGAGCTTCGACGCCCATCGGGACGCACGCTTGCGGCCGAAGACTCAATACGGGTGGCCCTGGGGGTCTATTCGGCGTGCGAGGGGGGCGACGGTTTTTCGGTTCCCGAGGCGCAACCGGCCTGTGCCAATCGGGCGTCGGCCCCCAGGGCGGTTGACCTGCTGATCGAGTACATCATTGACTCACTGAAAGGCCGGATCGAGGCCCCGCAGGACTCGCGGGTTGTACAGGCAGGAAACGCAAATCCCGGCTGAGCTGAATGCTCGCCGGGACCGAGTAGCCTTAGCAGTTATTGTTACCCAGGCTGCAAAGCCGAAATCCCTGGGGCCCCGAAGGGCTATGTCGATCAACTGCGGGGAATATACCCCTTCCCGTGACCCAGCGCAACCTCTCGCGGTTCCCCCCAGTCACCCCGTTCTTATATTATAGGACATGGGTTTAACCCCTTCCCCGTCGTTAGCCACCTTACCCAGTGCCTTTGCTGCTGCTTGCCGCCTCTCCCGGACGGACGGGGAGCTGTTCGAGCGCTGCCGGGTTGCCCTGGTACGCCGCTTTCAGAGCGAGCGGATTTGGTTCAGCCTGGTCTCCTCGGCAGAATCAATCCCCCGGGTAGGCCCCGCCCAGGGCTTCGAGAGCGCGATCGAGGTGGCGCGGCTGGCCAGCGGCGAGACCGAGGTGGTGATCCACGCCGACCCGCTGGTCGCGCAGGAAATGCGCTCCGTCGCCATGTCGCTGGCGCTGGGCCTGAGCGTGGTCGTCGAGCTCCGCAGCATTCTCCTCGAACGGCAGGCCGCGCTCGACGACGCCGTGTTTCAGCTCAGGGCCCTCCGCCAGGTGGCCCGGCTGCTCTCTTCGGTCCACTCGACCGAAGAGACCGAGCAGCTGATCCTGGATTTCATGGCTGAGGTCTTCTTTGCGTGGTGGGCCTGCCTGTACCGTCCCGAGGCTGAGGCCTACATTCCCAGCGTCTTTCGTTCGCTGAACGACCGGCTGCGTCCGGCACCGATCGAGCGCTCGGCATTGGATCTGGCGCTTCCGCCGGGGAGCGCGGCTGCGGGCGCCGACGATGTCGGGTTGGCCGAGCTGGTCGGCCCTGGTGCCGAGCTCGTGGTGCCGCTCGATGCCGGGGCCGAACGCATGGCGGTGCTGGTGCTGGGCTCGCGGATCAGCGACAAGCTTTATGGACGGGCGGAATCCGAGCTGGCCGGCACGCTCTCCTTTGCCGCGGCCATCGCCCTCAAGAACTCCGAGCTGGTGGAGCAGCTCCACAGCGCGGCCACCACGGACGAGCTCACCGGGCTCTGCAACCGTCGCGCACTGGAGGAGCGGCTCGCCGCCGAGATCTCGCGGAGCCTGCGCCATCAGCTGCATACCAGCGTGCTCCTGCTCGACCTCGACCGCTTTAAAGTGGTCAACGACACCATGGGCCACGCCGCTGGAGACCGCCTGCTGGTTCAAGTCGGCCAGGTCCTGCGGAGGCAATGCCGCGCCCTGGACGTGGTCGGCCGTCTCGGCGGGGACGAGTTCCTGGTCATCCTTCCGATGACCAAGCCAGCCGAAGCCAAGGTTTTCGTGGCCCGGGTCCAGGCCAGCCTTCGCGACATCGAGAAGACCAATCCGGAATTCGGAGCCTGCACCTTGAGCATGGGAATTGCCGAATCACCGCTTCATGGGACCACGGTCAGCAGCGTTCTCGCCGCGGCGGACAACGCGCTGTACCGGGCCAAGCGTGGTGGCAGGAATACGGTCGAGGTCGCGGAGAGCTAGCTATTCATGTCGGAATCTGAATTCACCCTGCTGGGCGACGCGGTCTGGCTGGACTTCGTCAACACGGCCAAAGGCCGGGTCTCCTCGCCGCCGGAACTGCTGCCGGACCTCGCGGCGGTCGGGCGCTGGGCCAGGGCCCAGAGTCTTGGCTGGGTGGACGACAGCGGGATCGCGCTGGCCGAGGTGCTGGAGTTCCGCGGATGCCTGACCGCCCTTGCCGAGGCGCTGCATTCCGACGCCCAGCCTCCGGCCGGCTCGATCGCCGCCATAAACGAACAGCTCTCCCAGAACGGCGGATCTCACCAGCTGACTCGGGTGAGTGGCGAGTGGCAGCTTCGATTCGCTCCTGACCGGCCGTCAACCCTGCTCGAGGCTATCGCCCAGTCCGCCGCCACGGCGCTGGCGGATCCGCTGCTTTTCGTCAGGCGATGCGCCGGCGATGACTGCTCCCTCTTTTTCACCGACAGCTCCCCCAATCAGGGCCGGCGCTGGTGCAATGCGTCCGTGTGTGGCCTGCAGGTGAAGGTGGAGCGGCGGCGCGGGTTGCTGCGCTGACCGGCGTCGAGTCCGACCGCTACTTCGAGCGCACCCACCACGCGCTTGGCACCCGCTATCGAATCGAGCGAACGGTAGCGGTATCTGCGGAGCGAGTCCTCTTCGAAGCCCACGATCTGGTCCTGAAGCGCCGCGTCAGCCTGCGGGTGAATTTCTTTTCCGACCAGCCGACCCGGACCTGGTTCGTTCGCGAGGCCGAGGCGCTCGGTCGGCTGGATCACCCGTCGATCCGGCATGTCTATGACGCCGGGGTCATCGGTGAGCTGGCGTTTCGAGTCGGCAACTGGATCCACGGCGAGGGGTTGCAGGGTGCACTACTGCGGGGACCCCGGCCAATCCCCATGGTCCTTACCCTGGCGCGGGATCTCCTCAGCGCGCTGGAGCACGCTCACACCCAGAGCATCATCCTGCGCCGCATCGTGCCGGCCTCGGTGCTGCTCAGCTCGTCCGGCCGGGCCCTGGTGTCGGACGTGCGCTTCTGCAGCTACATGCTGCCCGCTGTCCCTCCCGGCACCATTCCGCTCGGCCTGGCTTTCATGGCGCCGGAGATCAGAGACGGCGCGCCGGGAGACCCGACCAGCGATGTCTACACCGCGGGTGCCCTGCTCTACGTAGCCATCACGGGCCAGGAGCCACCGCTGGATCCCGCGAAGATCCGCCGTCCCACCGAGCTTAGACCGGCCTGCCCCCGCACCATCGAGCGAATCGTGCTCCGCGCCATGCAGCCGGCACCGGAGGACCGGTATCTCACCGCGGTCGAGATGCTGGAAGACTTCGCCAGCGACGCGGGCACTTTCGAGACCCCGGTAGTCGCCGTCGGTCAAGGACCAGTCGCGGACGCGGAGGACAAGGCTCGATGGGAAAAGCGGCTCCGCCGCGCCCTGGGCGACGACTACGAGCTGCTCACTCTGCTGGGCACGGGAGGATTCGGGCGCGTATACCGGGTCCGCGACCTGCACCTCGAACGAGAGGTGGCGCTCAAGGTCCTCCAGCCGCTGCTGACACGGGATCCGGAGGTGGTGGAGCGGTTTCGCCGGGAGGCCCAGTTGGCCGCGGGACTCAGGCACCCGAACATCGTGAATATCTACGACATCGGCGGTCGGTCCGGTCTGCTCTGGTACACTATGGAGCTGATCGACGGGCCGAGCCTGGCACAACTGGTGGAGCGTGACGGCCCCCTACCGCTGGATCGGACCCTCCGCCTGCTGCGCGAGGCCCTCTCCGCCCTGGCTCACGCCCATGGTTCGGGACTGGTCCACCGCGACATCAAGCCGGAGAACATGCTGATCGACCGTGCCGGGAGTGTACAGATCACCGACTTCGGTCTGGCCCTGGCCCTCCGGGGAAAGTTCGGCGGCGCCACCAGCCAGAGCGGCACCCCCCAGTTCGCCAGCCCGGAACAGCTCCTGGGCGAGCGGGTGGACCAGCGGTCGGATCTCTACAGCCTGGCCGCCGTGGCCTATTACGCACTCCTGGGGGCGCCGCCTTTCCCCGGCATGACCGTGGAGCAGGTGCTCGCCAAGCAGACCACCAACCAGTTCCCCACCTCGAAGGGAAAGCGGGAGGATGTTAGCGAGGCCCTGGAGCAGGTCCTGGACCGGGCGCTGAGCGCCAACGTCTCGGAACGGTATCCCTCGGCGGCCGAGTTTCTCCAGGCGCTGAACCAGGCTGTCGGGGCTCCGGGCAAGGAGCCGGTGGCCGACTGGGCCCGCGCGGCCGCGCGCTGGTTCCGCGGCACCCCTCTTGACTAAACGCTCTGGCCATACAGATTTGTCCCCCGACAGGGCCCCTATTTGAAGTCTGATCGACCGCTCTTAGTGGCAATCAGAGACCCGGGGCCCGGCGCCCTATCGGGTCTTTCATTTTTTATGACGCGGGACAGGCCTGCGCTCATAAAGACTCGGTCTCCGGACTTGCCGGAGCCGACGCAGTCACACAACCGGGAGTAGTCGCAATGGCTCGCACCATCGGCACGGTGAAGTGGTTTAACGACGCGAAGGGTTTCGGTTTCATCACCCCGGAGAACGGGGACAAGGACTGCTTTGTCCACCACACCGCCATCAAGGCCGAAGGCTTCCGCAGCCTGGCCGAGGGCGACCGGGTTGAGTTCGACATCGTGCAGGGTGCGAAAGGCCCCGCCGCCGAGAACGTGACCAAAGTCAAATAACACCGTCTAGAACAACAAGGGCCGCCCAGTAGGGGCGGCCCTTGTTGTTGTCCGGGGTGTAGCGTCTTACCTCGACGTTCTACTTCGACCTCATTTGTGCCGGTAAATCACCCGCCCCCTGGTGAGATCATACGGCGACAACACTACACTCACACGGTCGCCTTCCAGTACCCGGATCTTGAATTTGCTCATCTTCCCGGCCGCGTAGGCCAGGATCTCGTGACCGTTCTCCAGCATCACCCTGTAGTTGCGGTCGGGCAGCACCTCGGTCACCACCCCTTCCATCTCGATGCCTTCTTCTTTGGCCATCCAGGCTCATCTCTCCACAAGGGGGATTCGGGGGTTCGGCAGACCCTCGGGTGCAGCAGGCGGTGGAATCTTGCGGCTCACGCCCCGAGAAGCAACTAGGAACGGCTGGCGACACGCCGTCCGGGGGACTGAAGGCCCTCCCCTGACGGCAGCCTGGCCCGGACCCGGCTGATCTCGCCTTCGACCAGGCCCACCAGCTCTCCGATCGCATCGGCATCGAAGGTCAGCCGCGCCCCAGCGGCGCCGTAGATCTCCGGCAGGCTGCGCACCGCGCCCAGGGCGAGGGCATCCCGGTAGCGGGCCACCGCCCGTTTGGGGTCGTCGAGGCTGTTGCGCCAGACCTGAAGCGCTCCGATCTGGGCGATGCCATACTCGATGTAGTAGAACGGGTACAGGAAGATGTGCAGCTGGCGATACCACCGGGCCGCCCTCTCCTGTTCCAGGCCGGTCCAATCAACGCCGCGCTCGAAACGATTCCGAAGCCGCAGCCATTCGGCGTCTCGGGCCGCGGCATCGCCGCCCTGCCCGCTGGTGTAAATCCAGGTCTGGAAGGCATCCACTGAGGCGATGTGCACCAGACTGAGCAGTACGTCCTCGAGATGCTCCAGCCAGGCACTGGCCGCGTCCTCGGACGCGAAATAGCCCACCGGTTGGCTCAGGTAAGGCGCGGCAAGCAGCTCCATGGACATCGACGCCAACTCGGCCGCCTCCGAGCCAGGGTGGCGCTGCCATATCAACGGCTGCTCGTGGGACGCAAAGGCGTGGAACGCATGTCCTGCCTCGTGCAGCAGGGTCATTACGTCGTCCACCAGGCCGACGGCGTTCATGAAGATGAAAGGCCGTCCCTGAAAATGCAGCGTCTCACAGTAGCCGCCCGGCGCCTTGCCCATTCTGCTCTCGAGGTCGAGTAGCTCCTCGTCGATCATGGTCTGGAATTCCCGGCCGAGCGCGGGATCCACCCGGTCGAACACCCGCTGGGCAGTCTCGACGAATTCGGTGGTGTTCGCAAACGGCCGGAGCGTCTTCGGACGGTAGGGATCGACCGCGAGGTCCCATGGCCGAAGGCGGTCGAGTCCGAGGCGTTGACGGCGGGACTCCAGAACGCGCTCGACGGCAGGGACCACGGCCCGCTCGACAGCATCGTGGAAGCGCTCGCAATCCGCGGGGGTGTAATCAAAGCGGAATTTTGCCGGAAAAATGTAGTCCCGAAAGTTGACAAAGCCCGCGTTGCGCGCCGCCCGCGTCCTGAGAGAATACATCTTATCGAACAGAGTGCTCAGCTCATCCCTGCTATCCTGGTAGGGCCGGGTCGAAGCGCGGAAGGCCCGCTCCCGGACTGCCCGGTCAGAGCTCTTGAGGAAGAGCAGGAGCTGAGGGAGGGGACGATCCACACCCTCCCACTCCACCGTCATCGAGCCGGTGATGCGCTGGTAGCGCGCGCTGTGTTCCTCCAGCTCCGCGAATATGGGAACATTCTCGTCCCGGAAGATCTCGATTTGAGTTCGGAACCGGGCCAGCGTGGTGGTGAGACTCGGAGTGGTGTAACCCGATTCCACGAGGCGGCGGGCAAGCGCCACGCTCCGCTCTTCCACCTGGGGGAGCACCTCGGTGGAGAAGCGCAAATGGTCGGCCTCCTTATCCGCGTCTCCGGTGTCAATCGTGTAGGCGATCATGGCGCGCGCCGCGGCCTCGGTGACCAGCTCTTCCAGTGTCGACCACGCGACCAGCCATGCGTCGATGGTGGCGGAGTCGAGTGGACGGCTGGCCAGGTCGTCGAAGTAGGGCGCGATGTCGTCCCAGGTCGCCTTGGCAAATGCGGAGGGCGACGATGGCAATACGGGTACTGTCACGATCACTCCTGTCGGCAAATCAAATGTGCACTCAGACAAGATAGTCGAAGCCCCGGCCCTTGTTTTCGTCTCTGGTCACAGTCCCGGCGGGCGCATGCGATGAAAGCCGGTGCGCTCCTGGTAGCGAATTCCAACGGCCAGCAGCGACTCCTCGCCGAGCGCGCGGCCGGTCAGCTGCAGACTGGTGGGCAACCCACTCTCGCCAGTGCCGTTCATGAGAAAAAGACCGGGCACACCAGAAAGGTTGGCCGCACCACCGATGCTGCTGCCACCGGGGAAGTCGGGATAGACCTTGTCGAACGCCGCATCCAGCGGCCAGGCCACCGTGGGTAGCGTCGGCGCCGCAATGGCATCGACTCCCGCCAGCAGCCTATCCAGGGCTCCAGCGGCGGGGCGGCGCACTCGAAGCGCCCGCAGATAGTCCTTGGCCAGGAGCACCTGTCCCGGATAGCCGCCGAGACGGTCCTCCGGCGCAGTGAGCTCGGTGATGCGGCCACTCTCGAAGAGCGGCTCGAACGCGCTCGCCGCCTCGCCGTCGATGATGAGGCTTGCGGCGGCATCGTAGGGGAAGTCGGGCAGCTCGAGGCCTTCCACTACCTCGGCAAAATCGTCGAGCACAGCCAGAGAGGCATCGAAGTTCCGGACGACCTCCGGCTGGGTCTTCTCTCTGGCGCCTTTAAGAACCCCGATACGAAACCGCTTGTCCGACCGTGAGGTGCGAGGCGCCGTGAAACGAGCCGCCAGCGCCGTCGGGTCGAGCGGATCAGGGCCAGCAATCGCCGCGAGGATCAAACCACAGTCTTCGGCGGTCCGCGCCAGCGGTCCGAGCTTGTCCATGGTCCAGCTGAGCGCCATCGCGCCATGCCGGCTCACCCTCCCGTAGGTGGGCCGGAGTCCGCTGACTCCGCAAAAGGCTGCTGGAAACTGAATCGATCCCCAGGTCTCCGAGCCGATGGCAAAGGGAACCAGCCCTGCCCCGACTGCCGACCCGGGCCCGCTCGAGGAGCCGCCCGACCAGCGCGACAGGTTCCAGGGCGTCTTCCCTGGTCCGGTAAAGCTGGCGAAGGCCTGGTTGTAGCCCATTCCGCCTGCCAGCTCCACCATTGCCAGCTTGGCGCAGAGCACCGCCCCCGCTTCCCGAAGACGCCGCACCACGGTGGCGTCTCCCTTTAGCATCTGGTTCCGATACGGCTCCGCCCCCCACGTGGTCGGCGCGCCCTCGGTCGCGAGCAGATCCTTGACGCCGTAGGGGATGCCGTGGAGCGGTCCGCGAATCTTTCCGGCAGCCAGCTCCTGATCACGCAGCCGCGCTTCGGCCACTGCCCCCTCCCGCAGCACGGTGACCACCGCATTGTAAGTCGGTCCCAGGCGCTCCAGGCGGTCGAGGAAGTGTGCGACAAGCTCGGCCGCAGATATCCGGCGAGAGCGAAGGAGCGTGCCCAGCTCCAGGATGGAAAGAAACGACGGATCGCTCATGGAGCCGGAGGAGAATTCCGGACAGGAGAGAATACGAAATCCGGTTCGTCACTATTGGCGAGCTCGACCTTGCCCAGCTGATCCACTCGATCCAGGCCAGCCTGAATCTGGCGCGTGACGATGGCCAGGTCCTTCGCCGAGAGTCGGGATCCATACTGCCGGCGGATGACCTCAGCGAGGGCCTTGGCGATACCGCCAGGGTCTTCACCAACCTCGGGGAACGCCGCCGGGCTCCAGCCACCCAATCGAATAGTGTCCGGCTGCACACCAACGAGCGGTGCGAGCGCCGCCACCGCAAGCGACTCGGCGAACGATCGGCGTGAGAGGTGGCTCATAGAGCTGTTTCGCCGCGGCCCTGCCGGTGATACAGGTATGCCAACAGGAGGAAGACCAACCCGAGGATAAAGACCGATCCCACCCGGTAAAGCGCGTCGAGGGAGGACAGATCGTACATCAGCACCTTGGCCACCGCGAGCCCCGCTACCGCCAGACCGGCGACGCGTAACGGCTTTAGCGAGCGGCGGAATCCAACGCCGATCAGCGCAGCGGCGAATATCAGCCACCAGGCGCTCACGGCCAGTCCCGCGGCAAGGCTCGCGTCATGTGACGACAGCGGTTTCAGCTGGAAGTAGCGGCCGATCTCACCGGTGACGCCGAACAGCACCAGGGCACCTCCCAGCGCCCACAGCCCGCCGCGCACCAGCGGGGCGGTGCCCGAAGTGACCACCGACTTCCAGAGTCCCGCTGCCAGCGCAACCATCACCGCGGCGGTCCCCCACAATGCCACGGCCCAGGAACCATAGAATGCCGGGTCCCCAGGTGCGCGCTGGAGTACCGCGGCGGTGAACAGCTGGTCCAGGGCCGCCCATAGCGTGGCCAGAGCGTACCACCGGCCGTCGTCACGCTTCAGTCGATGATCGAGTGCCGCCCAGAGCAGCGTGAGAGCGAGCAGTCCCCACACTCTCTCCACGCCATCCCAGTGTTGCCAGGCGGCCATCCCGAGCGCGGCCGCGCCGACGAGGGCAAACACCGGCCGCACCCGGTGATAGCCGGCGATCAGATAAGGGATGGCGACGACGAGGGCAGCCAGTCCCGGCCTCAAGTCGAACCAGCGCGGCGCGAGATGGTGCACCGCCCACCCGAGAAGGAATGGGGTGAGGAAGAAGTAGAATGCTTCGCCCATCGACCACCCGGGAACGCCGGCACCGGGTGAGAGGCGCAGGGGGAGGATCGGAGTTGCACGCAATGCGTACCACCAGACGGGCGCGGCCAGCAGGAGCCCCCCGGCGAGGATGGCCCAGCGCTGCGGGAGATGGCTGCTCGCGGCGAACACGAACGCCCAGCCTCCGCCGAAGGAGAGGAACCGGGTCTCCCACCAGCGCTCTCGGAGCCCCACATGGATCCCGATGGTCCCTCCGACGACCCCGTAGAGCAGGAGTCCCCACGGCGGACCGCGGTCGGCGGCACCGGTGTACGCGACGCCGAAATAACTCAGCGCCACAACGAACATGGTGAGCCGCCAGCGTCGTCGTGCAGCCACCAGGCCGAGGCCGGCCGCCATCGAGGCGAGATAGAGCAGGAGTAATTCGGGGTTGCCCTGGTCCCGACCCAGCAGGATAGGCGCGAAGAAGGCGCCCAGGGCGGCGGTGGTTCCCAGCGCCTCGACGTTGATGGCGTACGCGATCATGGCGAGCGCCACGGAGACCAGTGCGAGACCGACCAGGCCGGTCGTTGGAGGCAGCACCCCGTACAAGCGTGCCGCAGACCAGACGCTGAGATAGATGATTGCGGCCCCGCAGCCGACCAGTGCCGCGCCGTAGGTCCGGTAACGCGGCTGGAGCTTCCAGCCCACCGCACCGACCACGATGCCGCTCAAGGCACCGCCGATACACCGCATGATGGGCGAGATCCATCCGCGATCGAACGAGAGGCGGAGCAGATAGCCCGCCGCCAGAATCAGCGCGACCACGCCGACCGCCAGGAGCACCCGCTGCCCGATCCACTGCTCGGAATTCAGCAGGGCAGCGGGGCGGCGGGGAGGTGTCGGGGAAACGGGACCGCGGGGCGGCGGGACAGTTCTTCCAGTAGGTGTCGGCGGAACAGGCCGAGAGCTGGTGATTCTGGGATGCTCAACCTGAGGCGGTTGCTGCCCTGCTGCCCCGCTTTCCCGCTGTTCTCCGGCCCCGCTGCCCCGCTGCCCCGCTGCGCGGCTCGCCGCTTCCTCCAGACGGCTCACACGTTCCTCGAGCCGTGCTATGCGGTCTCCCTCGTTCATCCGGCTCCCGCTCCTTCCGCCGGCTGCTTGGCGGCTCTAGGGTGCACGTCGACCTGGAACGCCATGATACCGACCAGCGCCACGAATCCGCCGGCTACATAAAATGGCCAGCCGTGGCCCAGCCGCTGAAACAGTACGGTTGCCATCAGAGGTGCCACCACCCGGGCCAGTCCCGCAAAGGTCTGGGCGACGCCCATCGTCGTCCCCAGCTCCCTTGGGTCCGTTTGTCGCGACATGAGCGACGTCGTGGCCGGAAACAGCAGCGCCGTCCCAATCGGGACCAGCGGTATGACGAGTGCGAGTGTCCAGAGATCGCGAGGAAGCGGGTAGAGCGCAAGCCCAACCACCAGGAGACCGGTGCCGAGCCGCATCGCCCAGATCTCGCCGATCCGGTCAACGATCGGCCCGAGCAACACACTCCGCATCACGAAGGAGAGGACGCCCACGTACAGGAAGACGTATCCAATCGTGGTCTCATCGACGCCGAACTCGGCCCCGAGGTAGAGCGCCATGATCGAGGTCATGGACGAAAACGCGATCATCCCCACGCCATAGATCCAGAGCAGCCGCCCGATCGGCGAGGCCGGGTGCCTGATCGCCATCCAGGCCGGATGCCACACCGGTTTCCTGACGCTCGTGGCCGATGGTGCCGATCCCCTGCGCGATTCAGGCAGCCACCTCCAGGTGAAGATCACGTTGATGAGGCAAAGCGTAGCGGCTATGATGCCCGGCGCCGCCTGCCCGAAATGCGCCGCGGAGGACCCGATCGCGGGACCGACCATCACCCCGGCCGAGGTGGCCGCCGAGAGCCAGCCAAGCGCGCGCGCCCGATCCGCCGGAGCCACGGTGTCGGCGACATACGCCTGAGCCACGCCGGTGGTGCCCCCGCCCGCACCCTGCACCACCCGCGAGAGCAGCAGCAGCCATACGCTGTCGGCCAGCCCGAACACCAGGTAGGCCATGGCCGACGCGCTCAAACCGATCAGCAGCGCCGGACGACGGCCATATCGGTCCGACACCCGTCCCCACAGCGGCGCCGCCACCAGCTGGGCAATTGAGTATGACGCGATGAGCTGCCCGACAACCTCGGGGGTCGCATTCAGCTTGAGGGCGTAGAAGGGGAGCAGGGGGAGCACGATCATGAACCCGATCATGTCCACGAAGTTCACTCCGATGAGTACGGCAAGCCGGCGGAATTGGCTGGAGGAGCCCGGCACCGGGTCCGTCATCCCCCGCTTCCCTGGTCGGCACCCAGGGCGAACACTGCAGCGCTCACGGCCATCAGAACCACGCCGTACGCCGCGGCGACGCCCACGTCGGACTGCCGCAGACTCGACAGGATCTCGAGGGAGATGGGGCGGGTGTCGTAGGTGTACAGCATGATGGAGGTAACGAAGTCGCCGAATGCGGTGACGAAGGCCAGGCTCGCGCCGGCGACGATCGCCGGCCGCAGGAGCGGCAGGGTTACCCGCCGAAGCGTGCGCCACCGTCCCGCGCCCAGCGTGGCGGCGGCCTCGTCAAGCGATGGATCGAGCGAGCGGAAGCCGGCGAGAATGGCTCGGCTGGTGATTGGTAGATTCCTGACGAGATAGGCCAGCGGAAGG
>DATBSM010000038.1:0-6041 GCA_036559785.1 Gemmatimonadales bacterium | reverse complement strand
AACCAAGGATCCGATCCTTCCCGGCTTTCCCACCTTTCCCGCCCTTCCCGTTTCCCCCACCCCCTCACCCTCCTGGTCGGCTGCGTCTTGCTCGCGGCGGCCCTTACGTGGTTGCTGCCCGCAGGCAGGTATGAGCGCCGGGAAGACCGGGCAACCGGCCGCAGCGTGGTCGTGCCTGGCACCTATCAGCGAGTGGAGCAGCACCCGATTGGTCCCTTCCAGGCCCTCGTTGCCATCCCCAAGGGGATCGTCGATGCGGCCTCGGTGATCGGGCTGATTTTTCTGATCGGCGGGGCGTTCACCGTGGTCGAGCGCACCGGCACGTTCCTCCGGCTGGTGCATGGCCTGGTTCGCCGGATGAAGCGCCGGGGCATCCTCGTGATTCCGGTGGCCAGCGTCGCGTTCAGTCTGGGTGGGATCATGATGCAGATGCAGGAGGAGCTCATCGCCTTTGTCCCGGTCCTCCTCCTGCTGGTTCGCCAGCTTGGCTTCACCCCGGTCACGGCAGTTGCGATGAGCCTTGGCGCCGCCGCGGTCGGAGCGGCGTTCAGCCCGGTCAACCCCTTTCAGGTTGCCATCGCCCAGAAGGTGGCCGAGCTCCCGCCGGCCTCGGGACTGGGATTTCGCCTGGCCTTCTTGCTGCCCGCGCTCGGTTTCTGGATCCTGGGCACCATGTACCATGCCAAGCGCACCCGTGTCCCTCCGGATACATCGGGAGTGGAGGAGGGGGTCCCGCTCGCCGGGCGCGATGTGACGATACTGCTGGCCATCCTCGCGGCATTCGCCATCTACATCTACGGTGCTCAGCGCCTTGGCTGGGAGTTCAACGAGCTTGCTGCTCTCTTCTTCGCGGTGGGCGTGCTGGCAGGTTTGCTGGGACGCCTGGGGCTGGCTGGTACCACCGACGGCTTCACGGATGGCTTCAGATCCATGACCCTTGCCGCGCTACTGGTGGGGTTTGCCCGTGCGATTTACGTAGTGCTCAACGAGGGGCAAATCGTAGACACCATCGTCCACGGTCTGTTCACGCCGATCGCCCAGTTCCCCACCGCCCTCGCCGCGCTGGGAATGATGGTCGTGCAGGCCGTAATCCATGTGCCGGTGCCAAGCACCAGCAGCCAGGCGGTGCTCACTTTGCCGCTGCTGGTGCCCCTCTCCGATCTGATCGGCCTGTCCCGCCAAGTAACGGTCCTGGCCTACCAGTATGGCGCCGGCCTGTGCGACATGGTTACCCCGACGAATGGAGCGCTGATGGCCATGCTGGTGGCGGCGGGCGTGCGCTACGAGGACTGGCTCAAATTCATGCTGCCGATGTACGCCGGGCTCATGGTATTGGCAGCGCTCGCGCTGGCCCTGGGGGTGGCGGCAGGGCTCAGCTGACCTTGCAGCGAGGTTTAGCTCGTCGTGCTGACGAGGCCCTCCAACACTTTCATGTCGGCCAAGCCGACGTGCCGGCCTTTTTCCTTCCCCCCCTCGAAGGCGATGACGGTGGGGATTCCCCGGATCCCAAACCGGGAGGCAGTAAGCGGGTTGGCCTCGGTGTCGAGCTTGACCACCAGCGCCTCGCCGGCGCGTTTGTGGGCCAGCTCGTCCAGCGTCGGTGCCATGGCCTTACAGGGGCCGCACCAGTCGGCATAGAAGTCCACCAGCACCGGGACACTCGATCCTGCTATCGTTCGTTCGAAGTCCTTGTCCGTCACCTTCTGAGGCCGGTCTAGCCGAAGCGGTTTGCCACACTTGGCGCACTTGGGCCCGGACGCGAGCCGGCTCAGGTCCACCCGGTTGGCGGCGGAGCAGAAAGGACACTGAACAATGACCGGCCGAGCCGGTTGAGCGGTTGTAGCGGTCATGGAACCTCCTGCCCCAAGATGAGCCTCGCAGAAGTCCCAGGCAATATGGAAGTCGCCCTAGCGCGGCCGGGGAACGCGCACCTCGAGGGTAGTGATCACCTTCACAGACAGGAACGGCGGGCGTGGCATTAGTGTTGCTGGCGAATGGATGGGAGTCTCCCATCGAGGAAGGTGGCGGATGAGCGAGCTGACGATTCGAGACATGGAGCAGGACGAAGACTTCGCCGCCTGGTTCTCCGAGATCCTGGAGCAGGAGGAGGATCCTAGCGGCTGGTCCAGTGCCCTCGATGAGCGCTACCTCATTCTGAGTAACGAAATCGGAGACTGGATCGGCGGCCTCCGGTTCTGGCTCCGGGGCGGTGTCGCCCACCTGGTCGATGTCGTCGTCCTGCCCCAGGAGCGTCACCGCGGGCACGCCCACCGCCTTCTGTCCGCCTTCGAGGAACGCGCCACCGAGTCCGGGGCCCACCTGGCGGAGTTCTGGACCGACGACACCCGCGCCGAGGGGTTGCTGGCCGCCTTGGGCTGGCGCCGCATCTTCCAGCGCGAGGGCTACTTGGGACGGCGCACCTGGATCCTGATGGAGAAGCGGCTGGACCCTGCTGCGGGCTAGCTCAGGAATCCCCGGGTGGCACTGAAAGGACCAGCGCCGTTATCTTTAGTGGCTGGCCCTGTCCTGAATTGGCAGGCTTCTCGGTTGTTCTAGGCTACTCATGGGCATCGTTACCGACCCCGCGCGCGAGATCTACTCGAAAATCGAGGTGCTCCAGGACCTAGAGGAAAAGGTCGGGGAGCTGATGGAAGCGCACGAGCGCAAGCGTGAGCTCTGGTTCCCTTCAGACCTCATGGCACCGGGCCCCGACGAATGCCCCGAGACCCACCTGGCCACCCTCCAGCGCCAGGCCGCGGGAATCCCCGATCACGCCCGTGCCGCCCTCGCTTTAAACTTGCTCACCGAGGAGGGTCTCCCGCACTTCCACCGCCTCCTGGCGGTCTACCTGGGCGACGAGAGCTTCTGGAGAGGTTGGAACAACCTGTGGACCGCGGAGGAAGACCGGCACGGGCAGGTCCTGCACGACTATGCCCGGGACACCCATCTGCTGCAACAGAGGAAGCTGGAGGAGATGCAGTTTGAGTACCTCCGGGCCGGCTTCCACCCCCAATGGGACCGGGACCCGTACCGGGTCTTTGCCTACACCACGGTGCAGGAGCGCGCTACCCAGTTCTCCCACAGCGAGACCGGAAAGATCGTGGCCGAGTACGAGCCTCGGCTGGGCGTGATCCTCAACCAGGTGGCCAAGGAGGAAGCGCGACACTACACCTTCTACCGGACGGTGTTCGAGGAGATCCTGAAGCGTGATCCCGACCAGGCCCTCCATTCGGCATCCTTCATCCTGCCGGCGATCGACATGCCCGGCGTCACCATGCCGGGCTTCAAGGAGCTGGCCGACGTGATCCGCCGGTCGGGGATCTATGGTCCGCGGGACTATCTGCGCATCGTGCAGGAGCAGATCCGCTACTGGAAGATCGATAGCCTGGACGGTCTGGGTGAGCTGGGACGGAAGGCACAGGAGAAGATCCTTGGCATACCGGCGCGGCTGAAGCGGATCGCCGATCACATGGAGACCAAGAGCAAGGGCAAGACCTTCCGCTTTGAGGTCGTGTTCAACCGCGAATTCGCAATGGAATGATCGGTCGGGCTGCATGGCTGCTCACCCTCGGGCTCGCCTACGCGGCCGCGGGATGCGGCCCGGGATCGGATGCCAAGCCTCGCGCCAAGGATGACGGCAGCCTTCCACCGGATCAGCAGGACGCCCGTGAGCTCGCCGTCGAGATCTTCGATCTCGTCGATCGAGCCGTTGCCTACCGGGCTTCGCATCAGGGACGACCCGCCACGACGCTCCGCCAGATGGGAATCGAAAGTCTCACCACCAACACAGTCCGCCGCCTTCTGAACGTACAGCGCGAACCGGTCGTCACCGTGGCCTACCGCCGGCCCGACCAGCGGGAGATCGTCTCCTGTCGTGGTGACAGCCAGATTCTGGTCGAGGCATCGGTAAACGGCGGACGCTTTACGCTCATGTGCGCCGCCCGATCCGGCGCCCAGCGACCGATGGAGATAGGAGAGCTGCCGGAGCCCTGAGCTCCGGCCCGTCCTCATGGCCTTCTTCGCGGTACTCGACCTCGCGGTCCGAATCATCGTCATCGCGGCGCTGGCGTATGCCTGCATCGTCGCCCTGACCCATTGGGCCACACGCAGCCGCCGCATCAACCCGTTCGGCCCGTGGGCCCGGTTCATCCGCAGGCTCAGCGACCCAGTGCTCCTGCCGCTCGAGCGCCGGATCATCCGGTTCGGGGGCAGCCCACAGAACGCGCCGCTCTGGCTTCTGGGCGTCGTCATCGGGGCCGGCCTGGTGCTGCTGAGCCTGACCAGCTGGCTGATCGGTACGGCTACCGGCCTCATGATGATTGCCAACGGGGGACCCCGGGTTTGGGCCCGGGTACTGGTGGACGCCATCTTCACGGTACTGATGGGAGCGATTTTCATTCGGGTGATCGGGTCCTGGCTGGGCATTGGGCCCTACAACCGGTGGATGCGTCCGATGTATGCTCTCACAAGCTGGCTGATCGACCCGATCCGAAGAATCCTCCCCGCCATGGGGATGATCGATTTCAGCCCGATGGTGGCCTGGCTGGTCTTGTACGTGGTGCGTGGGTTCGTGAGAGGGATGTTGTGACACTCCGCTCTGACCCTCGACCCTAGACTCTCGACCAACAAACAGTTACTCTTAAGTTGTCTAACAATCGATCCCGTGGCGATTTGCGCTGATTGCGGCCACGTTAAATAATCGCTAAAACGCTACCCTTGAGGCGTTTTGGCCTCAGGGTTTTTTGATTTTTTGGAGGTCCCGTGACCACTGTTGCCCCTCGACCGGCAGGCTGGCAGACTCGCACTCGGGAATCCCGGCTCGCCGAGCTCGAGCCGTTGCTTGCCCGGCGCATCCTGGTGCTGGATGGGGCCATGGGAACCATGATCCAGAGCTACGGCCTGGGTGAGCAGGACTACCGGGGAGACCGCTATGCCAACTGGACGCGCGACCTCAGGGGGAACAACGACCTCCTCTCCCTGACCCAGCCTGCCATCATCCGCGCGATTCACGCGGCCTACCTGGAGGCCGGTGCGGACATTTTGGAGACGAATTCGTTCAACTCGACCGCGATCTCCATGGCGGATTATGGCATGCAGGACCTGGCCTACGAGCTGAACCACGCTTCCGCCCGAATTGCCCGGGACGTTGCGGACGAGTTCGAGCGGCGCGCGCCCGACGTCCCGCGCTATGTGGCGGGGGTGCTGGGCCCCACCAACCGGACCGCTTCGCTGTCACCCGACGTAAACGATCCCGGTTTCCGGAACGTACGCTTCGATGAACTGGTGGCGGCATACGGCGACGCCGTTCGGGGACTGCTGGACGGAGGAGCCGACCTCCTGCTGGTCGAGACCATCTTCGATACCCTCAATGCCAAGGCCGCATTGTTCGCCATCGATGCGCACTTTGCCGCCACCGGGGTTCGGGTTCCGATCATGATCTCGGGAACGATTACCGACGCCAGCGGCCGGACCCTCTCCGGTCAGACTACCGAAGCGTTCTGGAACTCGGTGGCCCATGCCCGGCCGCTTACGGTGGGGCTCAACTGCGCGCTGGGTGCCAAGGCCCTGCGGCAGTATGTCCAGGAGCTGTCCCGAGTCGCCCCCACTTTCGTGAGCACCCACCCGAACGCCGGTTTGCCCAACGAGTTCGGCCAGTATGACGAGAGCCCTGAATACATGGCGGGCATTCTTCGGGAGTTCGCCGAGAGCGGGCTGGTCAACCTCGTCGGGGGCTGCTGCGGAACCACCCCGGCGCACATCAAGGCGATCGCGGAAGCCGTGGCCGGCCTCCCCCCACGCCGCCCCGCTGCCCCGCTGCCCCGCCTCCGGTTAAGTGGACTCGAGCCGCTGACCATCGGTCCCGACAGCATCTTCGTGAACGTCGGGGAGCGAACCAACGTGACCGGCTCCCGGAAGTTCGCCAAGCTCATCCTCACGGGCGACTACAACGCGGGGCTCGAGATCGCGCGCCAACAGGTCGAGAGCGGCGCCCAGATGCTGGACGTCAACATGGATGAAGGGATGCTGGACTCCCAGGAGGC
>DATBSM010000037.1:0-4900 GCA_036559785.1 Gemmatimonadales bacterium | reverse complement strand
TCCACTGGAGCGGCGCGATGTTCCTCGCCGGGTGGCGGACCGCTCGGTGGCCATGCGGCCGAGCGCATCCTCATGGGCGTGGCTCTGGGTGCTGCTTGCGGTGCTGGGTGGGGGCGGGGGAGCCCTCTACTACTACAAGGCACGCGGCTTCGCGCCGGGGACGGTAGATCCACCCGCGGACTCGGTGCCCCGGGTTGATTCGCCTCCTTCCCTGAGCGCTCCGGGGGCGCAGGCCCCGCCTCTTCCCGGAGACTCCGCACCTGCTCCAGCGGTAACGCCACCGCCGGCGGCGCGCGATTCGTCGCCACCGGGGCTGACGCCTCCGGCTGAAGCCGGCGGTTCAACCGACGTCACCGGGCCAGTGGACAGCGGAGGTATTCGCCTCAGCGGACTGCCGCGCGGCTCGACGGTTCTGATCGACGAGAAGCCCATCAGTCAGGCGTTGACCCGCCTGGCCCCGGGCCCTCATGCGCTCGCCATTTCCGCTCCGCGGTACAACTTCTTCTCCGACACGATCGTGATCCGTCCGGGCCAGGTCCAGGAACTCGCCCCTCAACTCACCCAACTCGGGGCCCCGGCGCCCGCCACACGGCGGCAGGCGAGCACCGACGCCAGATGTGTTCCCGGTGCAGGGTACAATGCGGATGGCTCCTGCTTCGACGAGCGGCCCAAGCCAGTGAACCCGCCGTTCGTGACTGTGCCACTCGACGCGCAACCGGCACCCCGGCCATCGCTGCTCTGGGTCAAGGTCTCGACCGAGGGCCGCACGGTCGACATCAGGCGGCTGCGACCATCGGACGATCCTGCCTATGAACGCGAGGTCCGGAATTTTGTGTGGACCGTCACCTGGCATCCGGCCTTGAAGGATGGGGCGCCGGTCGAGGCCTGGACCCAGATGCTTTTCCCGCCGGCGCAGGATCAGTAGGGCGCATCGCGTGCGCCCTGTGTCGATTCACCCCACCGCCTTCATCGCCAGTACCGCCGCCGTCATGGGCGACGTGACCCTGGGCGAGGACGCCAGTGTCTGGTACGGCGCCGTGCTCCGCGGTGACATGGCCCCTATCGTCATCGGCGCTCAATCGAACATTCAGGACGGCGCCATCGTGCACGTCGATGCCGGCGTCCCCTGCTCAGTGGGCACGCGGGTCGGCGTGGGTCACCGCGTGATCCTTCATGGCTGCATCGTGGAGGACGATTGCCTGATCGCGATGGGGAGCGTCCTGCTCAACGGGGTAAGGATAGGTGCTGGCAGCGTCGTCGCGGCCGGTGCGGTGGTGCCCGAGGGCATGCAGGTGCCCCCGGGCTCGGTGGTCATGGGAGTGCCCGGACGGATCGTGCGGCCGGTAGACGCCGCATTGGCCAAGCGGGCGGCCGCCACCTGGCGCCACTACGTCAAGGAGGCGCGAGCTCACAAGGAGGGACAGTATCCGCTCTACGGGAAGGACGGGGAGGGCGGGAAGGGGGGGAAGGAGTGAGGGCAATCAACGTGTGGCAGAACGTCGTAACGACCTGAGATCAGAAGCCTGCTACTCGGGGCGTCCCCACCCCTTCCCCTTTCCCGCCTTTCCCGTCCTTCCCGTCCTTCCCGTCCTTCCCGCCGACTTCTCCCCACCAATCCACTTCTTCCACATTGTACGCCCGGCTATATTTGTGATGTGGGAAGCCGAATTGAACGTGGTTTCGGGCGTTTTTGATGCTATTGTCTCACTTCGGTAACGGGCCTAGCTTGCCCTTCCGTTTCGGTTGAAAGTCGATGCGGGCACGGTCGGGAGCAGGGTCGGTCGCTGGTGCTGAGCACGCGCTCCACCCTCTGAGATCAATACCTTTCTAAGCGGGGAGTTCTATGGAATCGTCCACCCCACGGGACGCAGTTCGGCTGTCGCCCAATGCCATCACGGTCCTCGAGAAGCGGTATCTGATCAAGGACGACTCCGGCGTGCCGGTCGAAACTCCGCGCGATCTGTTCCAGCGGGTGGCCCGTACTATCGCGGACGCGGATCGCCGCTACGGCGCCTCCGAGGCAGCCGTCGAGCAGGTGACCCAGGATTTCTTTGGGCTGATGGCCAACCGGCTCTTCGTCCCGAACTCGCCCACCCTGATGAACGCCGGCCGGCCGCTGGGTCAGCTGTCGGCCTGTTTCGTCCTTCCGGTTGACGACGCGCTCTCCAACGGCAAGAGCGGCATCTACGACACCCTGCGTGCCATGGCCCTGGTACACCAGTCGGGCGGCGGCACCGGCTTCAGCTTCTCCCGGCTCCGGCCCAAGAACGACATCGTCCGCTCGACCATGGGCGTGGCCTCGGGCCCGGTCTCTTTCATGACGCTGTTCGACGCATCCACCGATGTGGTCAAGCAGGGCGGGACCCGGCGGGGGGCCAACATGGGCATCCTCCGGGTAGACCATCCCGACATCATGGAGTTCATCACCTGCAAGGACGACACGACCAAGGTCACCAACTTCAACATCTCGGTGGCGGTGACGGACGCGTTCATGGCGGCGGTCGAGAGCAATAGCATGTACGACCTGCTCCATCCCAAGACCAGGCAGGTCACCGGACAGCTCCACGCCCGCGAGGTATGGGAGCGCATCATCCACGGTGCCTGGAAGACCGGCGAGCCGGGCGTGTTCTTCGTGGACAAGGCCAACCACTACAACCCGGTGCCTCACCTGGGCGAGTACGAAGCGACCAACCCCTGCGGTGAGCAGCCCCTGCTGCCGTACGATGTCTGCAACCTGGGGTCGATCAATCTCGGGGCGTTCGTGAAGGACGGGAAGAAGGGGAAGGAGATCGACTGGAGTGATCTCCGGCGAGTCATCCATCTCTCGACCCACTTCCTCGAGAACGTCATCGATGCCAACCAGTACCCGCTGCCGGAGATCACCGATCTGGCCCAGCGGATCCGCCGGATCGGGCTCGGCGTCATGGGCCTGGCCGACATCTTCGTGAAGCTCGGGGTGCCCTATGACTCCGAAGAAGGCGTGGCGCTCGGCCGGAAGATTCAGCAGTTCGTCGATGAAGAGGCCAAGGTCGAGTCGGAGCGCCTGGCGGCGGAGCGAGGGGTCTTCCCCGAGTGGGAACAGAGCATCTGGGGCCCGAACGAGACCGCGGCGCGAGACGCCAACGGCGAGCGGATCCGGCCCATGCGGCGCCTGCGCAACTGCAACGTCACCACCGTGGCTCCGACCGGCACCATCTCGATCATCGCGGGCTGCAGCTCCGGCATCGAGCCGCTCTTCGCCGTAGCCTTCATGCGGAACCAGGCCGGCTCGCTGATGCCGGACGTGAACGAGGACTTCATCGGCATCGCCAAGGCGGAGGGCTGGTACTCCGAGGAGCTGATGCGGAAGATCGCTGAGACCGGGCACATCGACTTTCCCGAGGTGCCGGCCAAGTGGCAGCGGGTATTCGTCACGGCCAACGGCATCAAGCCCGAGTGGCACATCCGGATGCAGGCGGCATTCCAGGAGTACAACGACAGCGCGATCTCGAAGACCTGCAACTTCTCCCACGATGCCACCGAGGAGTACGTCGAGGAGATCTATCGCCTGGCGTACCGGCTCAACTGCAAAGGCGTCACCGTCTATCGCGACGGGAGCCGTGAAATGCAGGTGCTGTCGACCGGCTCCACCGCGAAGAAGGTGCAGGAGGGGCACGACGGGAAGGACGGGAAAGGCGGGAATGACGGGAGGGAACGCATTCCTACCGCTGACCTGCATGGCGAGCTGGCCGAGCTTCGGACCGAGAACGAGCGCCTGCAACGGATCGTTCATGAGCTGGAATCCGAAAACCTGCAGCGGCGGCAGAAGCGCTCCCGCCCCGAAGTCCTGCGCGGCACCACCCGGCGGGTCGAGACGCCGCTCGGCACGCTCTACGTCACCATCACCGAGGACGATCGGGGTCAGCCGTTCGAGGTCTTCATGACCCTGGGTAAGGCGGGAGGCGCCCTCATGGCCGACGTCGAGTCGCTGGGTCGTCTCATCAGTCTGGCGCTCCGCTCCGGCATACCGATCAAGGAGATTTATCGCCAGTTGCGCGGGATCAGCTCCGACCGGGTCATCGGGCTTGGGCCCAACAAGATCCTCTCGGTGCCCGATGCCGTCGGCATCGCGATCGAGCGCTGGATGCAGGAGAAGCAGGGGATTCAGCAGGAGCTGCTGCCGCCACCGGCTCGGGGTGGCCCCCAGGGCATTGCCAGTCAGACCGAAGTGGCCCCCATGGTCGCGCAGCCCGGCCATACCGGCGACAGTGGGGAACAGATGGTCCTGGGTGGCATGCAGCAGACGCTTTCCGGGGCCTGCCCCGACTGCGGCTCGCAGCTGGAGTTCGCCGAAGGGTGCATGAAGTGCCACGTGTGCGGCTTCAGCGAGTGCGGGTGATCGTGGTCATCCGTAGATAGCTGAATACAGAAGCACACGACAGCGCCCGCAGGCCGAAAGGTCTGCGGGCGTTGGTGTATGACATTGATTTGCCTGAATACGTGAAGGAGCGAGTCGTGGCGGGCTGGCGGGAGGAGCTGCGTGCGCTGGCCGCGTCGCTGGGATCGCGGGTGAGGCGAGGCACCAACGCGCTGGAACGTCTGGTGGATCACGATCCCTATCGGTCGCTGAGGCCGTGCCTGGCCGATTGTCTGCTTGCGCCGCCCGGTGGAGACACCAAATTGCAGAGGCCCCTATGACCCGCCTCATCTGCCGGCGCGTGATCCCCGGCATCCACCTGCACTACGATCTCCTTTGGAGGGGTGCACTCCTGACTTCGGCTCTGCTGTCGAGTTGCGTCGCCGGTGGGGAAGGGCCTCAAGGTCCCGGTGATCCTGGTGAGGATCCTGCGCCCGGCCTCCGCGCGGATCTCTTTGCCGGGCCGATCCTGGTGCCGGATCACGTACCGGTGGACTCAATTCT
>DATBSM010000036.1:0-8243 GCA_036559785.1 Gemmatimonadales bacterium | reverse complement strand
CCCAGGAGGAGGCTGGTCCTGCCGGCCGCGGCGTTGGCCCGCCACCAGGCATTGATCTCGGTGAACACGTCCACCTGGCTGGGCCAGCGATAAATCGGCAGTCCGAAAGTGGATTCGGTCACGAAGGTGTGGCAGCGGACCAGCTCGAACGGCGTGCAGGTGGGATCAGGATCGGTCTTGTAGTCGCCCGAGACCACCCACACCTCGCCGCCGTGCTCGATGCGCACCTGGGACGACCCCAGGATGTGGCCCGCGGGATGGAGAGAGATAGTGGTGCCGTTGAGGACGACGGTCTCGCCGTACTCGACGCCCCGAATCGCAGCCCCTGGCTCCAGGCGGGCACGCAGGACACCCACGCCCGGGCCGGAGGTGAGATACGTCCGCGAGCCCCAGGTGGCATGATCGCCGTGAGCGTGGGTGATGACGGCGCGGTCTACCGGCTCCCAGGGATCGACGAAGAAGTCGCCGGCTTCGCAATAGAGACCGCGGGGGGTGAGGCGGAGCAATGCCATTCGTGAAAAGTAAGCGGAAGGAACAGCGTGAGCGGGACCTGCTAAGAAGCGTAAGCGGTAAGCGGGGGCCGTCCTAGGGTGTTATTCCCACTCAGGTTGTTCCTTCCCCGCTCACGCTTTTCGCCCTTACGGCCGGTGCTCGTACGTCCCCATCAACGTGCCTTGTCCCAGGATGTGCTGCTCCATCGCCTGTTCCAGCTCCTCTCGGCGGGCGCCGGGCGGAAGATTCAGCATGATATCGAGCGCGTAGAGCCGAAAGAAGTATCGGTGGGGTTTACCTGGAGGAGGGCAGGGGCCGGCGTAGGCCATGTCGCCCGCGGTGTTGCGCCCCTGTCGGGCGCCCGATGGAGTCTCCGGCAGGGTCGGGACCGCCTGCTTCAGCTCCACTGCCCCGGCCGGCACGTTGTACAGCACCCAGTGGACCCAGGTTCCGCGGGGCGCGTCAGGGTCCTCGCAGATGAGGGCGAAGCTCCGGGTCTCGATCGGTGCGCCGGCCCACTCGAGTGGCGGGGAAACGTCGTCGCCCTCGCAGGTGAACCGGACCGGAATCTTCTCGCCGTAGGGAAAGGCGGGCGAGGTGAGCTGGATCTGGCCCGGGCTGCTGTCGGTACTCATCCGCTCTTCCCCGCCTCGATCCAGAGCCGCACCGCCATGAGGGCGATGAACACGGCGAACATTCGCTGGAGACTGGCGCTGGGCAGCACCTGCGCCAGCCTGGCTCCGCCCCAGGCGCCGAAGAAGAGTCCCAGGGCTATCAGCAGCGAGGCCCGGATGTCGAGGTTTCCGGTCTTGTAGTAGGTAAGGGCGCCGAGCAGTCCGACGGGAAGCAGGAGGGCGCCGAGCGAGGTGCCGAGCGCCACCTTGGCGGGAAACTTGGCAAAGAAGATCAGGGCCGGGACGATCAGGATCCCGCCTCCAATCCCGAAGAGTCCCGACAGTACTCCAGCGGCCAGACCGATGGCGAGAAACAGAGGCTCCATAGGCAGCGACTCCCGCGTGAGGGTGGCGGACGTGAGGAAAAGTAAGCTATAAGCTATTGGCTATTGGCTATTGGCGATTAGCTATTAGCATGTAGCTAATCAGCGTCCGTATGGCTGCTGCTCAGCAACAGCCAGTAGCCAACAGCCAACAGCCAACAGCCCATAGTCCATAGCCCATAGCCCATAGCCCATAGTCCTCCCGGAGACGACGATGATCGAGAGGAGACAGGTGCGGCGGGTCACGCCGATCGTGGTGGCTGCCGCCGCAGTGCTGGTCGGGGTCGACGTGGTCGGTGCGCTGGCGGCCAAGCCGCTTGGCTTTCCCTACTCGCCGCTCGGCGTGGTGTCGCTACTGGTCTATGTCCTGGTGGGCTTCGTCGGTGCCTGGCGCGCGAGCTTTGCGGCCGGTGTGCTGGCCGCCGCGATCGTGGGCTTCCTCGACGCCACAGTAGGCCCGCTCGCCTCCTGGCTGTCGGGCCCGGGGTCGCTGGACCAGGACTTTACCGAGCCGCGCATCTTTGCCTATGCGATCGCGGTCGGAACCGGCACCGCGCTGGTCGCCGGGCTGATCGGCGCGGCGGCCGGCAGCTGGCTGGAGCGCCGCCGGAGCATGCGCGGCTCGGGGGTTGTCTCCCACTGACGCTTGCAAAAGCCTACCAACACATCTCTCTTGCACTCCCCAGCAGGTTTCTTCCATTGGTTTTGGAGCACGTCGTGAGTCGTACCCGTACCAGTTTGGATGGTGAGTGGGAGTTCTACCCGGATCCGAAGCAGGTGCTGACCCCCCGGAATCTTCAGGGAGAGGACGCTCGATCGATCCGGGTTCCGGGTCCCTGGCAGGCTCAGTTCGACGACCTCAGAGACTACAGCGGTGTGGCCTGGTATCGGCGCCTCTTCCACGCGGGCGGTCGGACTAGCGGACAGGCGGACGGATCAGCGCAAGCGAACTTCGGTGCTGGTGGGGATGAAGAACCGACCGACCGACCGCCAGGCCGTCTGTCCGCCTTCCTCCATTTCGGCGCGGTGGACTACCACACCACCGTCTGGCTGAACGGGGAGCAGGTGGGCGAGCACGAGGGCGGGTACCTGCCCTTCGAGCTGGACGTCACCGAGGCGCTTCACCCGGGTAGCAACCAGCTGACCGTTCGCGTCATCGATCCCGGCAACGACGCGGACTTCCTGCCCCAGTTCCCCTTCGCCGAAATCCCCCATGGAAAGCAGAGCTGGTACGGCCCGGTCGGCGGCATCTGGCAGAGCGTCTATCTCGAGCAACGCTCGGCGTTCCATCTCACCAATCTCAGGATCACGCCGAATGTCGCGGAGCAGCAGGCCGGCGTCCGAGTCTCACTCAGCCAGGCGAGCGACCGGCCGCTGGGGCTCTGGCTCAACGTCACCCATCCCCATGGAGAGGTCCGGCGGCACCGCATGCTCCTGCCGGCGGGTGTCCAGAGTGAAGAAATGACCATCCCCGTCCCCGAGCCGCTGCTCTGGGATACCACCACACCGCACCTTTACCAGCTCCAGGCGGTGCTGCTCGACGGCAGCGACGACCGGGCCCAGCCGCTCGATACCCTCTCGTCCCAGTTCGGGATGCGGACCATCGCCACTTCGCCCAGCGGGCACCTCCTGCTCAACGGCCAGGTGCTGTACCTCCGTGGCGCCCTGGATCAGGACTACTACCCGGACCTGATCTACACCCCCTTCAGCGACGCGGAGCTCGACGCCCAGTTCGCCAGGGCGAAGCATATGGGACTCAACCTGCTCCGGACTCACATCAAGATCACCGACCCTCGCTACTACGACGCGGCGGACCGGGCCGGGATCCTGATCTGGACCGAGCTCCCCAACTGGCAGGATCTGACCGAGACCGCCAAGCGCCGGGTCAGGGAGACCCTGTTCGGCATGGTGGAACGGGACTGGAACCATCCGTCCATCATCATCTGGACCATCGTCAATGAGAACTGGGGTGTGGACCTGGCGGTGAACGCGGGGCATCGGGCCTGGCTGGCGGATATGTACAAGCAGCTCAAGGCGCTCGATCCGCATCGCCTGGTGGTAGGGAACTCACCCTGTTTCACCAATTTCCATGTGGTCACCGACATCGAGGACTTCCACAACTACTACGCGATGCCGGACCACTACCGGAAGTGGAAGGACTGGGTCCAGGTTTTCGCCAGCCGGCCACCGTGGACCTTCGCCCACGAGTACGAGAGCATCGAGTCCTGGCGGGAGTACATCCGCGATCCCTGGAACCCGGTTCCCCGTACCCCAGCCGCCGAGGTCCAGCGCCGGGGAAGCGAGCCGATGGTCGTGTCCGAGTTCGGCAACTGGGGACTGCCGGATGTCGCCAAATTGCGGGAGCACTATGGCCGGGAGCCCTGGTGGTTCGAGACCGGCATCGAGTGGGGCGACGGGGTCGTCTATCCTCACGGCATCGAGCAGCGCTACAAGGCGTACCACCTGGACAAGGTGTTTGCCACCCTCTCGGATCTGTCCGCCGCCAGCCAGCGGATGCAGTTCACTGCCCTCAAGTACCAGATCGAGCAGATGCGGAGGCATCCCAGCATCGTGGGATATGTCATCACCGAGTTCACTGACGTGCACTGGGAGAGCAACGGACTGCTCGACATGTGCCGCAACCCGAAATCGTACTATGACGTGATCGGTCAGGTGAACAGCCCCGACGCCATCGTGCCGACCGATTGGGAGCGGATCGCCTTCTGGGAGGGCGAGCGCTGCGAGGTCAGGCTCGGACTCTCCCACTTCTCCGCCGCCGATCTCCGAGGCTCGCGGCTCGAGTGGCAGCTGGATCAGTGGCCCGGAATCCGGGGTGAGCTCACCGGTATCACACCCGAGCGGGCGCAGCTCACCAATCTGGGCACCGTCGTGTTCGAGGTGCCGCCGCTGAAGGAGGCCACCCGGGCCCGGCTGGAGCTGCGGCTCCTCAACGGCGCGGGCGAGCTGATCACTAACAACCATCACGAGCTGTACTTCTTCCCTCGTCTGGAATCGCCGGAGCGGCACATCAAGCTTGCGGTGCCCGGGCTACCCCGGCTCGCGGCACGTCTGGCCGGCATGGGATACGAGATCACCGATCAGGAGTCGGCCGATCTGGTGGTGGTAGAGCGGATGACCGATGATCTGCGCTGGTATGTGCAGAACGGCGGCCGGGTCCTGTGGCTCGCCGAGGAGCCCGAATCGCAGCAGGCGCATCTGGGCTCGATCAGTATCGCGCAGCGCCACGGCCGAAGCTGGCAGGGCGACTGGGCCAGCAGCATGAGCTGGATCCGGCAGGACAAGATTTTCGGCGGGATCCCGAGTGGTGGAACGGTGGACTTTGCCTTTGCCGATCTGACGCCGGAGACGGTGATCGTGGGGCTGACGCCGCGAGACTTCGCGGCCAACGTGCATTCCGGATTATTCGTGGGGTGGGCCCATCACATCGTGGCGCTGGTTGCCGAGCGTCCCATCGATCGTGGGCGGGTGATGATCTGCACCTATCGCCTGCGCGACCACCTCGGCAGCCATCCGGTGGCCACGATCATGATGCGGGACATGATCGGGCGGATGGCGAAGGCCCCGGATGAGGAGGTGCCCGGTGGGACCGATGTCACCCTGAGCGCAGCGAAGGGACCATAGCTCCGGCTCCTTCACTTCGCTCAGATGACAGCGACACTAGCTACGCCCCATCGCGCCGCGAAGCTCGCCCGCGTATTCCTCGCACAGCACCCGCTCGAGCCGGTCCGTCTCGTCACGCCGGAGATCCCAAAGCCCGCTGTTGTGCCAGTGATCCTGGTCGTCCCAATCTGGCCGATCGATGATGGGATAAATGCAGATCCCTTCCAGGGGCACCCCCATCGCTCGGGCGTGCTGGACTTCCTCCGCGACCTCTCGAATCCAGCGACCTCGTCCCGCGCCGAAATGACTGGTCTCGGACAGGATCATCGGCCGATCGTAGCGGTCGTACACCTCCGATAGCAGATAGCGCAGGGGTACCCAGCGCCGGTCTCGGGGGGTGTCCTCCCAACGGAGGCGCTGGTCGGGGTACTCCCACTCATTCGCGTGATAGAAGTTGACCCCGATGAGGTCGAGGTAGCGCGGGTGCCCGCCCAGCGTTGGATCCAGCCCGCCGGCCAGCATGTCCCAGGCCTCGAACTGCCTGGCTCGCTGGTCGGCTGCGGCCCGCGCCAGATCGGGGCGGCCCCGCGGCGGGATCACATGGATCAGCGGATCCACCTGGGCCATGCGGGCCCGGGGCTCCACCTCCCAGATCGCTTCCATACCGGCGATCGCCGCCCGCACCAGCTGCTTCTTGACCTCCTGTCCCCGCCCGAGGCCGTGTGGATACATGTATCCCACCTCACCCGCGGCCCAGGCGAAGAACGAGATCTCGTTGATCGGCACGTAGACGGGCACGGCATCGGTGTGATCCGAGATGAAGCGGGCGGCCGCGCCGCAGTAGCGGGCGAAGCGCTCGACAAAGCCGGAGGTGTAGAGGTTCACATCTTCCGGCCACCCGTAATGGCATAAATTCCACAGCAGCTGGATGCCGTGCCTCTCGGCCGCCTCGACCACGGGCCGCACCGACGAGAAGTCCATCCGGCGCCCCCGGTCCACCAGATGCCACCGCATCCCTTCGCGGGCGGTCATCATCCCCATCTCTCGCAGCCGCGCGTAGTCCTCATCGATCAGCCGGTCGTGCTGGGTGGCGGCGATGAGGTCGAGCCGGAGCCCGCGGCTGTTGATCTGGCACGACGACTCGAATCCGCCCATCCAGTAAGAGCGAAACAAGCCGGAGTCGCGAGACAGACGCCAATCACCCGTCACAAGCTGGAGCTGGTTGAAGATTCTTCTACGCCCAGATTCCCGACGGCGGTCTCCGGGTCGGCTACGTAGCTGCGGAACTGCTCGACCAGTGGCGTCGGTCTCCAGCGCTGCTCGTCGCCATCGAGGGAGTACAAGCCCAGCTCGAGCCGGTACTCCTGCAGTGGCCCTCGCCCGAAGCGGTAGCGCCAGTCGATCATGGTGAACAACGGAAACCAGGTGTAGCCCAGCACCGGGATGCCGCGGCTCCGAAGGGAGCGAATCGCAGCCACGGATGCCTCCAGCCAGCGGGCGCGAATGTTCTCGTCGCCCTTGGCGCTGGTTTCCGTGACCATAATGGGGATCCTATACCGGTCGTAGTAGCTCTCGATGAGACTGGTGAAGCCGGCGCCGTCCTGCTCCACCGGTTGATAGGCCAGACGTCCTTTCCGGTCGATATAGAGCTGCGTGGTGGACCACTGGGGGTAGAAGTTGAGCCCCATCAGGCCGAACGGCACTGGCCGCGTCGCGATGGACGCAAGACGGTCCGGCGAGGCGCCGCTCCGCACCAGCCAGGAGAACAGCGGGTGCGACGGTGTGACCCGGCCGGTCAGGAGATCGAAGGGGAGGAAGGTGCGCGACTGCTCCTCCTGAGCGACGGCATGGAGGTCCTCCCGGGCGGTGCGGCTGAGACCGGTTGCTTCAACGTGCACCAGCACCATCTCCGGGTTCACCGACTTGAGGACGGCCGAGGTCTCGATGATCCCTTCGATGGCCTGGAGGAGGATGTGCACGTAGCCGGTCTCGCTGCGGAGATAGGGGGGCCAGAGTCCCCGCTGCCCACAATAGAGTGCGGTGACGATCGGCTCGTTCAGCGGGGTATACCACCGTACCAGTCTCTCATAGCGGCTGGCGAATGCCTCGGCGTACCTGGAGACGGCGCCGGGGTACTCGGCGCTGGCGAATTCCCGGCGGAGCCAGAAGGGACAGCCGTAGTGCATCAGATCGATGATTGGTGTGATCCCCAGCTCCTCGACCATGTAGGGGATCACTTGGTCGGTCCAGCGCCAGTCGTAGTCGCCGGACTGAAACGGCTCGACCCGATACCACGGCACGCCCCAGCGGACCATGCGAAGCCCGAGGTCGCGGGCCAGGGCCAGGTCGCCGCGCCAGTGCTCGTAGTGCCCCATCAGCTCGTACTCGTCGAGTGACCGATGCCCGGGCCGCGTCTGCGGGACGAAGGTATTCTCGATGCCGGTGGCCCAGAGGAAGTCCTCGGGCCGGCGGCGCTGGAGGGCGCTGGACATGGGCTAAGACTAAAGCAAAAGAGCCGTAAACAGTGAACGGCGAAGAGTCAACGGGGCGACAGTGTTCTGCATCCGTTTACGTTCACCGTTCACCGTTCACACTTTCCTACCTGGCCATCAACGCGGCTTCCTGCGACGAACCCAGAAATTCCTGCACCTGCTCGGCAGCCTTCTTGCCAGCGATGAAGGCGTGATCCGAGTTGTAGTACTCCCACTCCGCGTAGCGGCCCGCCAGCACTATGTCCCGGGCCGACAACCACTCGCGAATCAGGTCCACATTCTGGGCACGATCGTGGTCGTAGACCACATACGCCACCGGAAGGTCCACCTGGTTGGCCGCCCAGATCGGGTCCTCCGGACTGAAGAAGCCCACCTTGTGGCAGTCTTCGATGCAGCGCTGGATCAGGGCCTCACCATCCACCGGCAGCGGCTTGGCGTCCGAATAGGTGATCTCGCAGGTGATCCCGAAGCCGCCCGGGGCGTTGCAGTGCGGGGAGGCATTGCCCTGCACGAAAATCCGATGGAAGACAGTGTCTTCAGGGTAGTATATCCAGTGCTTGTCGGTGAGGCTCTCCCGACCCACCCCGATATTGACGCAGCGGACCGACACATGACGGAGAGCCGCGGCGGCCCTCCGCACA
>DATBSM010000035.1:0-2136 GCA_036559785.1 Gemmatimonadales bacterium | reverse complement strand
GACACCGAGACGCATACCATTCCTCGCTGGAAAGATGATGGTTGGTTGAACCTAAGACCCTACGAGGGTGGCCAGAGGCGGTGTCAAGCGGCCTTGCTTCAGTGAATCGCCGAAAGGAAGTTTCAGCCCTTGGGCGTGGTGGCAGAGTGGTTGAATGCAGCGGTCTTGAAAACCGCCGAACGGGAAACCGTTCCGTGAGTTCGAATCTCACCCACGCCGCTGAACCAGTACGCAGGGGGTCGCAAACCGTGTTGAAGTGCTCGCACTCAGCCGGTACTCGCACTTACCGACTGAGGACTCGGCCTGACGGTCCCTGGAGTTACCTGAGGATTCCGAAGGTCTTCCACTCCGCCCTGAGCGCCGCCGCCGTAGCCGGGTCCACGACGATCTCCCGATAGAACTCCGCCGCCATGCCCGCCTCCGGCATCCCCAGCCGCCGGCGAGCCTCCGCCACGGGTACGTTCCACAGCTCCTGGACCGGAATCTCAAACAGGCTGGTCAGCCGAATCCGCCGAGCGTAATCGTACGCCCGGTTGAAGATGCCGAGCTGGATACCCCGCACCACCTGGCGGAACGAGGCGATCCGGCGGGCACACTCCACGAACGCCCCGCCGTAGAACAAGGCCCAACCCACCGCCTTGGGCACGCCCCGCGACGCGAAGTAGAGCCCCTGCTCCGCCGCCTCACCCGCCAGCAGAACGAGCTGGGGCTCGTTGTGGGTGAACGTGGTCCCGGTCAACACGTGGGACGCATCGTGCACCAGGTAGATCTGCTCCGGCGCGCGGGAGCCGTTGATCAGTTTCCGGAACAGCTTGAGAAAGTGCGGCTTGGCCGGAATGGGAAGGCCGACGTACCCATTCACGTCGCGGAAACGCTGGACCGCATCTCCCAGCGTCATGGTCTCGCGATCGCTCTCCCAATCATAGGACGAGAGGAGGAGCGCAGCCGCGGTGGCGGCGCCGGTGTCCCGGCCTTTCACGGAAGCCGGCACGGAGTCGAGCCTCGAGCTCACGACGCGCTCCGGGCCAGCTCGGCCACCCCTGGCTCGGCCGCGCGATCGGCCAGCTCGGTCTCGAGGTCCGACACCGACCGGCCCGAGATGTAGCGCCGGTACCAGACTTCGGCGCTGAGCAGCAGCCAGATCCGGTTGCCGTGATCGTACCGGCGGGCGAGATGCTCATCCACCAGCTGCTTGACCCGCTCGCCCCGGAGATAGCCGGCCCGGACCAGCTCGCTGTTCTCCAGCAGCCGGGGAGCCAGGGCCCGCACTTCCCCTTCCAGGATGTACATCAGGGGCGAGGCGAAACCCTGTTTTTTCCGGGCGAGCACCTCGGGTGGCAGGTATTTCTCACCCAGCTTCCGTTCCAGGTACCGGAGCCGCCCACCCTTGATCTTCATCGACGTGGGCACCCGGGCCATGAACTCGGCGAACCGCGGGTCGAGGAATGGCGAGCGGGACTCCAGGCTGTACGCCATCGTGGCCCGGTCCAAAATCGTCAGCGATTGCCCGGGGAGCCGGGACATGGAGTCGACATACATCATCCGGTCCATCGGCTCCTCCGCGTTTGGGGCCGCGTAGAGGTCCAGCAGGCAGGCGTCGGGCCGGGTGCCCAGCAGCTGTTGCCGGAACGCGGGCGCATACAGCTCGGCCCGGTGAGCCTCGTTGAACCAGAAGAACTGGAGGCTCTCGGAGTAGCGCTCGCCACCCGTCTTCCTGGCCATCAGGTCCACCCACCTCAGCTTGTGGGTCAGGCTCTTGAAGGTGAACTGATCCGGCAGACGCCGGAGGACCTGCTTGGCCACCGCGTTCCGGACCACTTCGGGCAGCGCCCCGTACCGGTCGAGCCAGCGATCCGCGGCGTAGCGGTCGTAACCACCGAACAGCTCATCGCCCCCGTCGCCGCCGAGCACCACCTTCACCTGCCGAGCGGTCATCCGGGCGAGGTGCAGCAGGCAGATCGAGAGCGGATCGGCCGGCTCGTCGAGGGCGGAGACCAGCCGCGGCAGATCGTCCACCACGCTCGGGGTGACCTCCTCCGCGTAGTGTTGGGTGCCGTACCGCGCTGCCACCGCCGCCGCATACGGCAGCTCGTTCAGATCGCGATACGGAATGCCCATCGAAAAGGTGCGGAGCTC
>DATBSM010000034.1:0-8519 GCA_036559785.1 Gemmatimonadales bacterium | reverse complement strand
GCCGGCCTGCACGAAGATCGGAGACTTCTGCGCGTCGACCCCGGTTCCGATGGACTTGTTTCCTTCGAGCTGGCCTGAAAGGAAGAACGTCAGGTTGCGGGTAATCGGCCCGCCGAAGCTCCCCTGGAAGCTGTTGAAGCCCAGGCTGGTGTTCTTGCCGAAGGCCTCGTCGGTCTCGTAGCCGAAGCTGCCGGTGTACTTGCTGCCGCCGGTCCTGGTCTGAACCGAGATGACGCCCGACTGCGCGTTGCCGAACTCGGCCGAGGCCGCGCCGGTGGTAATCGAGGCCTCTTCCAGCCCGTTGACGCCCACGGTGATCTCGGTGCCGAGCGAGCCCACGTTGCTGCCGCCCCGGTAGCCGGGGGACACCGGAACGCCGTCAATGTAGGTGACGGCTTCGTCGGTGCGTCCACCGCGGATCGAGAGTGTGTTGTTGGAGGGGCTTGCTGCGACACCAGGTTGGAGAGCCAGCACGTTATTAAGTCGGTCGACCGGCAGGTTGCTGGTAAACTCGCCGTCGATTCGCTGCTTGGTGGTCACCTCGTCTCGCGGCACGAGCGGTTGCGTCTGGGTGACGACGGTGATCTCCTGGATCTGGACCGCTGTCTGCTCCAGCTGGATGTCGACCGTGATGGTCTGGCCGGCCAGGACCCTCACGCCGTCAACCTGGGTCGCCTTGTAGCCGATGAACGCGGCCCGGACACTGTAGGTGCCGGAGGGAACGTTGTTGATGAAATAGTAGCCCTGCGGATTCGTCAGTGCGTTGAACGCGGTGCCCACCAGGAACACTTGCGCGTTCGCGATGGGTGCGCCGGCTTGGTCACGCACCCTGCCTTCGATCTTACCAGTCGAGCCCTGAGCCAGGAGCGACCCGGCTCCGAAGCCCAATGCGACTGCCGCGAGCGCGAAGCTCCGCGCGGCGCGTGCGAAGGCGCTTACACAGCTTTGCTTCATGGATACGTCCTCCAAAGGCGTGGACCTGCGGTTACTGCCAGCTTGGAGCGGGAGGCCTACACGCCTCCCCTTTCGGCCCTAAAGGCCTACAAACGGGAATCGCCTGCGTGGAGATAACAGCTGCATTGTTGATGGGGAACGGCGTAATACCAGAAAGCATGAATGCCGACCGCGGCCCGGTCGGGTGCCTAATATGCCGCGACCAAAATCTTGTGTCAAGGAATGGTCACGAGATCACGTCCATTGTCCATCGCCGATGTAACTCTCTGAAACCGGATAGGTTGCCCGATGAAACACTGCCGGATCGAACTGCTGTCCCCGGGAGTGGGCCCGGGACTGCACAGCGCGAAAAAATTCTCCGCGGAGCACCGTCGTCAATCTGCTTCAGCTGTGATGTCGCGATGTCGTAACTGGATTTGCTGGACGCGATGTTAATGTGTAAATGCAAGTTTGGTAAGGGGGGTCTTGGAGGCCAGCTCCTAGCTCCTCGCCACAATCAACTCCACCTGCGGCTGCCGCGGCGTCACCTCCGGGCCCCGCTCGCTCCAGTGCATGTTGACCTCGCTCCTGATGCCGAACTCTCCCGGCAGATATATCCCTGGCTCGACCGAGAAGCCCACGCCGGGCACGAGGAGCCGGTCGTCGTGGGTCTCGTAGTCGTCCAGGTGCGGCCCCGAGCCGTGCAGGTCGCGATCGATGGAGTGGCCGGTGCGGTGCACGAATGAGCCGCCGAATCCTGCGGCCTCGACCACCGCCCGAGCCGCCCGATCCGCCTCGAAGCCGGCGATGGGGCGCTGTTCGGCCGCCGCCCGGCGCACCGTGGCCACCGCGGCGTCTCGCGCCTCCCGCACGACTCGCCAGACCCTCTCGACCTGCTCCGGCGGCCGGCTCCCGGCGAACCCGATCCAGGTCTGATCGGCGAAGACGGTCGAATGACTCCGACCAGCCCAGAGGTCGAGCAGGATCACGTTGCCCGGACGCAGGGTGGCGTCGTGCCCGGGATGCGGCTCGTAATGCGGCTTGGCCGAGTTCGAGCCGAACCCAACGATCGGGGGCGCATCGAAAACCAGTCCGCGCGCCTCGACCGCGGCAACCACTCTGGCCTGGAGGACCGATTCGGTCAGCGTCCCCCCGGTCTCGTGCACCACAGCCGACAGCGTCTCCCGGGCCACCGAGGCCAGGATCTCCGCCGCCGCACGGTGGTCCTCGGCCTCGGAAGGACTCCACCGGGCGGCAAAGCGTGACACCAGCGAGCCGGATGCAACCACGGTGGCGCCGAGCCGGCGGAGTAGCTCGACTACGCCGTAGGGAACCCGGTCGAGATAGGGAACCGCATCGTCGGGGGAGATCTCCATCGCCAGGGTACGGCCTGCCACCAGCGACGCGAGCGCCTCATGCAGCTCGCTCCAGCGGGCATACGGGATGACCCGGCCGGGAAAGCCCTCGAGACCCTGGAGCTCGATCTTGTGGGCCACCGCGACCGGTTCACCGGTCCTGGGGAGCAGCACGAACAGACGGCGGGTATTCATCCCCTTGAGTCCGAGTACCCGCCCGGCCACTGGATTGAGGCCGTGAAAGTCGAAGAGCAGCCAACCGTCCACTCCGGACGTCGAGAGCGCGTCACGGACCTCGGCCAGGTCGATCACTCGTAGACCTCCGCGGTCGCGGTGCGCCACAGGCAGGCATCTTCTCCCCGGGAGCGGCAGCTCTGGTGCAACAGGGCTCCTTCGAAACCGGTGAGGCCCCGCAGCAGCTCCAGATAGGCCGCGCCGTAAAAGAGGCAGGCTTCCCCACCCGGCAACGCCACGATCGAGAGCGGTGCTGCCATCTTGAATTCGACTACTGGAGCGCGGGAACTGAGATCGCCATCGAAGATCGTGCGCGCCAGCCGCGCCACGTTCCGCAGCGTAATCCGTCGCGCCATGCCCTTGGGAGACATGCGAGCCAGGGTGCGGGACGACCGCCCCCGCATGCGGGCAGCGTACCGGGCGGCACGACGACCGGCATCGGCAAACACCAGCGGCGCATCCGGCCTGCGCCCCACCAACCGGATCACCGACAGCACCTCATCCAGGTCGACGGTGCCGCCTCGCTCGGCGGTCTGGCGGTAGCGTTGGATCTGGGCGGCTACAGTCGGGCTCAGCCCCAGGCGTCGCACCACAATCTCTTCGGCAAGCTCGTCCATCCCGTCCTCGACCGGGGTGTCCAGGTTTCGGAGGGCCTCGAGCAGGCTGAGTGGGATCAGGGCGGCAACGGTGGGTTTAGGCACGGGACTCGGCGGGAACATAGCCCGGCAGTGGCTCCCGAGCCAGTGGGCGGCGGGGCGTCCTGACGCAATGACTCGGGGCTGCAAGAAGGCTACATTGTCTCCCATGGCTGAGCCCTCCGCCCCCGGGCGTTCGTTCGACGAGGAGGCCCTGCCCCACCTCGACACGCTCTACCGGGTAGCGTTGCGTCTCACCGCTGATCCGACGCTGGCCGAGGACCTGGTTCAGGACACCATGCTCAAGGCGTATCGCTCCTGGCGGCAGTACCGCCCAGGGACCAACGCCCGGGGCTGGCTGCTAACTATTCTGCGGAACACCTTCATTAATGATTACCGCCGCCGGAAGCACGAGCCCGTCGCCATGGACCTCGAGGCAGTCGAGCCCCATGCCCTCTACCGGTCGATACAGGACACCGACCCCGAAGGCAGCTTCTTTTCCCAGATCGTGGACGCCAAGGTTCTCGAGGCCATCGATGCCCTGCCGGCCGATTTTCGGGAGGTGCTCGCCCTGAGCGATATCGAAGGCATGCCTTACGGCGAAATCGCCGAAGCGCTCAAGATCCCCGTAGGAACCGTGAAATCACGGTTGTTCCGAGCCCGTCGGCAGCTTCAGGGGGTTCTTTACGACCACGCCGTGGAGGCAGGTTACATCAAGCCAAGGGAGACAGCGCCGTGAGCCGCCTCGACTGCGATCAGGCCCTGGCCCACCTGCAGGATTACCTCAAGCGCGAACTCACCCCCGAGCTGGTAACCGAGGTGCGGGTTCATTTGGAGCACTGCCGCGACTGCACCGGATACGCCCGCTTCGAGGAAAGCTTTCTGTTGATGCTGGAGACCAGGGCCGGGCAGGCGACCTGCCCCAAGGAGCTGCGCGCCCGGATTCTGGCGGCCCTGCGCGCGGAGACCAGAGGCAACTGACCCAGGACCCACTCGCGCTGGCGGCTGTGGTGTCCTCAGCCGCAGCGTTCGCCGCTTGGCGCGTTCGCACTCTGACCCCGGCGGGTGCGCTGGCGGCATGGACAGTCGGAGTTCTGGTTCTCCGCGGGACTGGATGGCAGGGCGGCGCGGTGCTGGCCGCCTTCTTCATTTCCAGCAACCTTATTTCCCGAGGGGCAGCGCGCCCTGCGCCGGTGGGGCCTGATCCCAAGACTGACCGGCGCGACCTATGGCAGGTATATGCCAATGGAGGGGCAGCGGCGTTGGGTGCATGCGTGGGTCTCGTCGACCATGCCCTCGGAATCTGGCTGGTGACCATTACGCTGGCTGCCGCCGCCGCCGACACCTGGGCCACGTCGATCGGAACCCGGAGCCGGGACCTGCCCCGCCTGCCATGGTCCGGCCGCACGGTGCCGGCCGGAAGCAGTGGGGGAATGACATTGTTGGGCACGGCGGGCGGTGCGGCTGGGGCCCTGATCGTGGCCGGCACCGGGGCGATCGCCGCCGACATGCCGCTGCTGCTCCCGATCGGAACCTTGGTAGGTTTCCTGGGGATGGTCGCGGACTCGACGCTGGGCGCGCTGTTTCAAGGGCGCTTTCACTGCCCGGCGTGCGACGCGGCCAGTGAATGGCGCGTCCACCGATGTGGCGCGGCGACGACCCGAGAGGGTGGCATGGCATGGTTGAACAACGACGGGGTGAACTTCGTCGCCACGGTATTGGCCGGTGCCGCCGCGGTGGCGCTGTGGCACTGGCTCTCGCCCGGTTGAGCTGGTGAAGACCCGGATGTCTCCCGAGAGCGGCCACCAGCTCGACGTGCTCGTGGCCGGTGCCGGCCCGGCCGGTAGTGCCACCGCTACGCTGCTGGCCCGTGCGGGATTGTCCGTACTGGTGGTCGATCGCGCCGCATTCCCCCGCGACAAGGCATGCTCCGAGTATATGAGCCCGGAAGCGGTTCGCATCCTGGCTCGGCTCGGCGTGGTGGAAAACCTGGAGAAGGCCGGCGGCTTTCCACTCGAAGGAATGAAGGTGACCGGGCCCCTCGGGGCCACGGCGCATGGGAAGTTTTCCCTCGCTGGCTACCCTCCATTCCGGCCCACCGGGCTTTCGATCTCGCGTCGGATCCTCGACCATACATTGCTTGCCGCCGCCAGCGCCGCGGGAGCCGCCGTGATGGAGCGAGCCCGGGTCGAGGAGCTTCTCTACGAGCAAGGCGGCGTGGCCGGAGTGGTGGTCCGCGATCAGGCCGGCCGGCGGCACGCGCTGCGAGCGAGGCTCACCGTGGGGGCCGATGGGCTTCGGTCTGTGGTGGCGCGAAGGCTCGGCGGCCGGCGCCACGGCACCTGCCGCCGCATGGCGTTTGTCGCCCATGTCGCTCGGGTAGCGGACATGGGCCCCTCGGCCGAGCTCCATTTTCGGGAGCACGGCTATCTGGGGCTCAACCAGATCGGACAGGGCCAGACCAACGTCGCGCTGGTGGTTCCTTCCGAACGGGCCGCACATGCACGCGGCGGGATGCAGCGGTTCTTCCACGACACGTTGGCTGAGTTTCCCGGGGTGCGAGAGCGGGTCGAAGCCGGTGAGGTGGTGCGGCCTATCCTCGCCACCGGCCCCTTCGCCGTGCGGTCGGCCAGGGTCATTGCGCCGGGGGCGCTCCTGGTTGGCGACGCTGCCGATTTCTTCGATCCCGCCACGGGCGATGGGATCTACTGCGCGCTTCGAGGTGCCGAGCTGGTGGCCGACACCGCCGTGACGGCCCTGAGCCTGCCTGGACCCGTCACCCTTGACCGGCTGGCCGAGTATCGGCACCGACGCCGCCAGCTGTTTTCGGGCAAGTGGATGCTCGAGCGCATCATCGACTCAGCGCTCCACTTTCCCCGGCTGTTCGACCGGGGGATATCCCGGCTGGGCACTCATGAGGGAATGGCACATACGGTCATTGGATTGGCCGGAGGCTTTGTGCCCCTGCGCGCAGTGCTGAATCCTGTGTTCCTGGCACGGATGATCCTGTGACTACGTCCGCGATCGACTCGTTTCAGTTTCGCCAACTGCTGGGCCACTTTGCCACCGGCGTCACCGTTCTGACCTTGACGACCCCGGAAGGGCGGCCATTGGGAATGACGGCGAACAGCCTCTCCTCGGTCTCACTCAGCCCCCCGCTGATCTCGGTCTGCGTTGATCGGGAAGCCGACATGCATCCGGTCATTCTCCCGGCTTCCGAATTCGTGGTGAACGTGCTGGCCAGTGATCAGGAGGCCCTCGCCCGACGGTTTTCGGACAAGCATGAGGACCGGTTCGACGGAGTGGGATATCGCCTGAGTCCGGAGGGTCTGGTCTTGCTCGACGGCGTGCTGGCTCACGTCGTGTGCAGGCGGGAAGCAGCGTACCCTGCCGGTGACCATACCATCGTACTGGGCCGCGTGGTCGGCGGCACCGCCCATGAAGGACATCCGCTGCTTTTCTATCGCGGCGGCTACGCCGCGCTGGGTTGACACCGATGGCTGGGCTGTCGATTACGTCTCTTGGTGAAGAGCTGCTCGATGATCCGGCGGCCGACCCCGGCGCCGTGGCCGAGTCGCTGCGAAACATCGGCCGGGCCAACCGCTGGTTCGGAGGCGCCGCCGCGGTACGATTTGGACTGGCACGCACACTCGCCGGCGTACCTCGAGGCACCACGCTGACGCTGCTGGATCTCGGCACTGGACTCGGAGATCTGCCCCTGGTGGCGGCCCGCTGGGCTCGGGCTCGGGGAATCCGGATCGTGCCGGTGGGTCTCGAGCTCAACCGGGTGGCTGCAGCTCTCGCCTCAGGTGGCGGCGTACCCACTGCCCTCGCTTGTGCCGGTGCGCCGCCGATCCGCGACAAGAGCGTGGATGTCGTGCTGGTGAGCCAGGTGGCGCACCACCTGACAAAGGCTTCCGTGGTGGATCTACTGCGAACCTGTGACCGGCTGGCGCGCCGGGCCGCCATCGTGGCGGATCTGCGCCGCAGTTCCATCGCCCCGCTTGCATTCCGGTTCGGGGCCCGGCTCCTTGGGTTCGACCCCGTGACGGTAGCCGATGGCATGACATCCATCCGCCGCGGATTCACCCGGGCCGAGATGAGCTCGCTGATGGCGGCTGCCGGGATCGATGGTAGGGTCCAGCTACGTCCCGGATGTCGTCTGGTGGCCTCCTGGTTCCCCCAGGCGGGTTGATGCGCACCGTCGATCAGATTCGCGTGGCGGCCCCGGCCGAGGCAGTGTTTCACGCCGCCGCCGACGTCGAGCAGTGGCCTCGCCTTCTCAACCACTACCGCTGGGTCCGAATGCTGGAGCGGGGGGAGCAGGGCGGGTTGGTAGAGATGGCCGCATGGCGGCCGTTCGGCCGGTTGAAGTACCCGACCTGGTGGGTCTCGGAGATGCGCGTGGACCGCCCCGCGCTGGCGATTCACTATCGGCACGTGCGTGGTATCACCACCGGCATGGACGTGGTCTGGCAGTTTCAGGCGGTGGAGGGCGGCACCGGCGTGACCATCGTGCACGAGTGGCCCGGACCTCGGTGGCCCCTGGTGGGCCGGGCGGCGGCAAATTGGGTCATCGGTCCGGTATTCATTCACGGGATTGCGTCACGGACGCTGTCCGGGATCGCGAAGTACGTGGAGAACGGCGGGGCAGCGGGGCAGCGGGGCAGCGCGTAGGCGATCAAGCGTGGTGCATCGGGCGTAGGCCGCAGGCGGAACTCACCGCCGTACCGCCTTACCGCCGTACCGCCCTTTGGGAGAGCTCATGGAACAACGAAGAGTTGTAATCACCGGGATCGGGGCCATTACTCCGATCGGTCTCGGCGTCGAGGGGCTATGGCAGGGCCTTCTGAGACGGGAATCGGCCGTCCGCTGCATCACCCGGTTCGATCCGTCGGTTTTCAAGTCACGCATCGCGGGGGAGGTCGACGACTTTCGCCCCAGCGATCATATGGAGGAGCGGCGCAGCCGCCGGCTCGACCGCTTCTCCCAGTTCAGCGTTGCCGCCACCAGGATGGCCCTGAGCGACGCGGATCTCGACCCGACCCGGGAGGATCCTGACCGGGTAGGCGCCATGATGGGCACCGCGCTCGGCGGCGTGGCGCACGGTGAGGAGCAGTACCGCAACTTCATGCAGGGCGGGCCCCGAGCGGTGGATCCGGCACTTGCCCTCACCGTCTTCGCCGGGGCCGCCAGCTGCAACATCGCGATAGAGTTCGGCTTTACCGGCCCCAATTCCACCAATGGCATGAGCTGCGCTTCCGGCGCGATAGCCATTGGGGAAGCATTCCGCGCCATCGCGAGGGGTGAGGCAGAAGTGATGGTGGCGGGGGGAGCGGAGGCACCGCTCGCCCCCCTCTGC
>DATBSM010000033.1:0-6842 GCA_036559785.1 Gemmatimonadales bacterium | reverse complement strand
GGTGGAGGGGAAGGGACTCGCGATCCGCTTCACCAGGACCCCCGCCCTGGTGGGCGATCTGGTGCACTGGCAGCACGACACCTTCCTGGCACGGTGGCGGGACCGGGAGCTTCGGGCCGACGCCTATGCCACCTTCTCGCTCCAGCCTGATGGAAGTGTGGACCAGCTGAAAATGGTACCGGCGTCGGATGCGGTGGACTTCAGCTTCGACTTTCAGGATCTGGTCCTTGAGCCGGTGAGGGACTCGGTGACCAAGTGAGATGGAGGTGGCCTTGTCCCACCGACCATCAGGAAGGATCTTGGAGAGGAAGCGGATAAGCGGGCGAGGGTTGGATGAGTCTCCTCCTTACAGCAGCCAATATTCTCTTCACCCTGCAGGCCGCCCAGGCAACGGTGGCCGGCGCGGTGCGCGATGAGGATACCGGTGAGCCGCTCGCTGGGGCGATCGTGGCCATGCCGGACCTCGGCCGTGTCACCGCCACCGACGCCACCGGCCGGTATGTATTGGTCGAAATACCCCCAGGCCCCCAGCACCTCACGTTTCGTTTCATCGGCCACGCTCAGCGGACGCTGCACGCGCTGGTCCCGGCCGGCGGCCGGCTGCACATCGACGTCTCTCTCCGTGGCGAGCCGGTCCGGCTGGGCACCATCGAGGTGCGCAGGCCGCTGAGCCTTCCCGGTCTCGAGGATATCGACACCAGCGGCTTGTACGACCGAAGTACCTCCATCGCGGCGATCAGGAATAACCCGCTGCTGTCGGAGCCAGACGCCCTCCAGGGCCTCGAGGGCGGCCCGGTGGCGATGGGGGCGGAGTCCCCCAGCGGAGTGCACATCCGGGGCGGTGAGTCGGACCAGACGGCCTACCTGCTCGACGGGATCCCAGTGTTCAGTCCCTATCATGCTGCCGGTCAATTCAGCGCATGGAACCCGGATGCGCTGTCCAGCGTGCACCTCTCCGCCTCGGTTCCCATGCCGGGGAATGCCGACGTGCTGGCCGGTACCATCACAGCCGTCACTCGGGAACCCGGTACCCGCACGCGCATGCAGGGAAGTCTCAGCACCACCCAGGCCCGCATCACGGTCGATGGCGCAATCGGGTCGACCGGTGCCGGTTACCTCCTCAGCCTCAGATCGCGAATGCCCAGCCTTCCCGCGCAGGATCGCGACCCCTCGTACCTGAGCGCGGAGAGTGGCGACCGGTTGGCCAAGCTGGAGGCTCCTGCCGGACACGGGCGGCTCCGGCTTCTGGGGTATGACAGTGGCGACGAGATCGAAGCGTCCGCCCAGCCGAATCCTTCGAACGGTGCGCGGCGTAACAGCTTCGAGTGGGCCAGCCGCTCGTTCGGAGCGGAGTGGTCCGGCCGAATCTCCGGCGTCGAGCTGAAGCTCCTCGGCTGGCGCTCGACGGGCGACGCGTCCTCCGCTTGGACCGGCTCGAGTGGAGAGACAGCTCTCGCCGCGGGGCGGCACGATCTAGGCTTGCTGGGCATGGTCGAGGGCGGCTCCAAGCTCGCACGCACGACTGCCGGGATCCGGCTCGAGCGCAGCAGGACGCTTTACCAGGTGAAGTCGGATTCCACCCCCGAAGGATGGACCGTCCGTGCCAACACTCCCGTCGCTACCGTGTTCGCGCAGCAGACGAGAGCCCTGGGCCGCCCGGCGGCACTCACTGTCGGGGCCTCGATGGCGGCGGCCGACGCCGACCTGCACCTCGGTCCGTACGCGAGGCTCAGGTTGAGACCCGCAGACCGTCTCACGCTCTCCGGCAGCTACGCCCGAACGCATCAGTTTGCCCAGTCGCTCCGGAACGCCGAGTCGGTGGTGGGCAACATCTTCCCGGCGGATCTGTACCTGGGCGCCGGGGCGCCGGGCGTGCCGGCCGGCCGGAGTGACGGGATCGTACTGGGTGCGGAGTACAGCGTCACTGGAGCTCGGCTCGCGGTCGAGGCGTACCGGCGCACCAGCCAGGGACTCCTCCTGGTGGCTCCGCGAGACGGTGGCCCCTTCACCACCGGTGCGTTCGACGTTGGGTCGGGGACGTCCTCCGGTCTCGCGGTCGACGCGGCGCTGAGCCGGGCCCGCTACGGAATCGTCGCCAGCTACGGCATTCAGCAGGTCCGGTTGCGCTACCGCGAGTCTGGCTACACGCCCGACCATGGGGCGACCCACCTGTTTCAGGGCGGCCTCATCGTCTTTCCCTCGGCCACAACATCCATTCGCCTCGGAGCGGCCGGCGCCCTGGGCCGGCGTACCACGGCGCTGTCAGGCGCTCTGGAGTGGGAGGCATGCAACCTCCTCGACCGGGGCTGCGAGTTTGCCGGGAGCCCTGAGCATGGCGGCCAGGTTCTCGGCGCCAGTCGGCTGCCCGGTTACCTGAGGGTTGATCTCGGGTTCAGAAAACACTGGCACCTCGAGCTGGCCCGGCGCGATGCCACGGTCGCGCTCTTCGCCACCGTCACCAACCTTCTCAATCGCAAAAATGTGCTGACGTATGCCGAGGACCCGGCCGGCGGGAAGCCGCTTCCGGTCGACATGCGTCCCCTCGCTCCGCTGGTGGTGGGGCTCGACTGGCAGTTCTGACCCGTACCCCCTTCTGTCACAAACGGGGCAGACTCGCGGTTCCTATCTCTGGAGGTGATGTGGATGCTCCGGAGGCAGCGCCGTTTCACGACGGTTTCGTGGCCCTGTTCGACGTGCACTTCCCGCGGCTCTACCGCTACCTCGACCGGCTGTCGGGGGAACCGGACCTGGCCGCTGACGTGGCCCAGGAAGCCTTCGTCAAGCTCTACCGCAGGGGAGCCATGCCCGACTCACCGGAAGCATGGCTCATCAGCGTAGCCCTGAACTTGTTCCGGAATGCCAGGTCCAGCCGGAGCCGCCGAGGGCGATTGCTCACCCAGGTTCGGAGTGAAGGCGTCCTGGCTGATCCTCCTCCTTCGCCCGACCAGGCTGTGCTGACGGAGGAATCCCGGCTCCGGGTGCGAAGGGCGATTGATCGGCTTCCCGAGCGGGAGCGGCGCCTTCTGCTCCTGAGGGCTGAGGGGTACAGCTACCGCGACATGGCAATCGCGCTGGAGCTGAATGAGTCGAGCGTGGGCACTCTCCTGGCCAGGGCGCGTCAGGCGTTCAGGGAATGCTATGAGGATCCCGATGCACCTTGACGAAGAACGGCTGCAACGGCTGCTGCATGACGAATTGAGCGCGGCCGCGCGACGTGACGCGCATGAACATCTCGCACAGTGCGACGCATGCCGCGAGCGCCTGGTCGTGGCGGGCCGGGATGAGGGCGAGATCTTCGCGCTGCTCCGTCGGGTGGATCATCCCCTCCCCCCGGTGCAGGCCGAGGGGTTAGTGGCGAGGGCCCGGGGCTTCGGACTGGTCTGGGGCAGATGGGCGGCCGGCATCCTTCTCGTCCTGGGCGTGGCAGGGGCGGCGTACGCGGTGCCAGGCTCTCCGGTGCGCCAGTGGATACGGGCAGCCGCGGCATGGATTGCACCGGAAGATCGGGCATCCCCGACGCCCAGACAGGCTGAGGCCCCCACCGCTCGAGCTGCCGGCATCGCTGCCGTACCGGGGCGCACCTACGCCATCGCCTTCCAATCGGCGCAGCCCGGCGGGCAGGTGCGAGTGTCGCTCACCGAGGGCAGGGAAGTGACCGTCCGGGCACCGGCTGGGGCGGCGCGGTTCACCTCCGCGGAGGACCGCCTGCTCATCGACAATCAGGGCCCCGGCGCAACCTTCGACATCGAGATCCCTCGGACCGCTCCATGGGTCGAGATCCGCTTGGTGGGCAAACGAATCTTCTTGAAGCAGGGAGAACGGGTTGCGGCAGCACAGTCCGCCGATGAGAAAGGCAAGTATGTGATTGGCTTAGACTGATGCCGGTCTACCGGCTCTGCAGACGAGGAGGAGTGTGATCGAGGAGGGCGCCCGGGATTCCTATGCCGCGGTGCGCGCCAGCTCTCCAGCGTCGACAAAGATGTTGTGAATGAAGGGCGAGAGCGGATGGCGCCTGGGCAGGCCCAGCGCCGCGTACATCAGGGACAGCGCAGATTCCCACTCCATGCGGCTGGCTGGCCCCCGCACATCCCGGGCATTGACGAAGTACACGAACACCAGGTGAGCAGGAAGCTGGTTCACGTGCCGCAGGAAATACAGAAACGCGAGCCGGTTGGCGTACTGATAGAATGTGTGAGCCCAGTCGGCCGTGGATTTCGGGGCCAGGAACTCCCGCACCTCTCCCAGCCGTTCGGTGATCTTCCTGAGGGACTCGGGCGCGACCTGGCTGCGGCCGGAGGCGAGCTCGGGAATGTGGGCCTTGGCTTCGAGCAACAACAGATCGCCACTACGTGAGCGGGCCAGGCCATCCCAGACCGGGCCTCTGCGAGGCCAGAACTCGGCCAGGGAGTGCTGTACCGAGATCGGTGCACCCAGCGCCTTCAGTACATCGAGATCCTTGTATTCGCGATAACCACTGGAGTGTAACGGGCAGAGCCATTCCAGAGGTGAATGCGACCCGCTCCCCAGACTGCCCAGCAGAGGCTCCTCGACCAGCCGCCGTTGAACGTTTACCGCGAGCTGGAGCCAGCGCTGACTCCCGGACGCTGCAAGATCGGCCATGATTCCCTCATTCTGGGTGGCACTGCAGATAAACTGTCGCCGGTAGGTAGCGGATTACCCGCTGTTCCGCAGAAAACAACAGCCTGAATTCCCCTGCTATTTCGTATCTCTTGCCAACGATTGGGCTTGAAAAGGACGCCCTCAACAGCCAGCAAAAAATCGGCCCGTGATTCGTGTGCTCTCAGTCTCGTGCTGCGGATTATTGCGTGTTTAGAAATTGGTGGGAGTAGATCGTATTCCTCTGGGGGTTTAGCCGGATTCGTCAGCCATACGGTCTGATCAGCGCGAATGGTTGCAGCGACGCCCAGCAGGCCGCTAGGCCTTTCGTGCCAGCTTTCGCCGGGCTTTCGCCAGCGAGACGCCGCTCCGCCAGAAGTCAGCCCATGGGTCTCCCGCCTTCTCGAGCCAATCGAAGATGGTCCGGATGGTGACGCCATCGGACCGAAGATCCTTTCTCCCCAGCTCGCTCCAGTCGAGCGGGACGGACACCGGTGCGCCGCGTCTCGCCCGAACGGCAAAGGCCGGCGCGACGAGCTGCGCGTACGCGTTGCGGTTGGTATCGATGAACACGCGGCTGCCGCGGTTGACCTTCAAGGTTTCAAGAGTACGCTCGCCGGGCGCCTGGCTGGTTACGATACCGGCCAGCTCCCTCGCAAAGTCGCGAACCCCCTCAAACCCCTCTCTGCGTTGGAGCGGTACCATGATGTGAAGACCCCGGGACCCGGTGGTCTTGAGGTAGGCCGGTAGCTCGAGGTAGTCCAGCAGTTGTTTAAAGGCCTTGGCCGTGGACCGGACCTGCTCGAAATCCTCCCCCTGGGGATCCAGGTCGAACACCATCTGGTCGGGCACGTCCAGCTTGTCGACCCGACTCAGAAAGATGTGAGGCGTGATGCAGGCCTGATTGGCGATGTACACCAGGGTAGCGACGTCGCTGCAAACCAGGTGGGTGACAGTGCCCCCCACCTTTTTCACGATGACCCGGCGTATCCACTTGGGGAAGTAGGATGAGACCTGTTTCTGGAAGATCCGCTGCTTGCCCAGACCGTCCGGATACCGTTCCAGGGTGAGCGGACGTTCGCGAAGATGAGGCAGGATCCGGGGAGCGATGCGGGCGTAGTACTCGATCAGCTCTCCCTTGGTGATGCCGTCCTCCGGAAACAGCACCTTCTCGAGCCGGGTGATTTCGAGTTCCCGGCGGCCCACCTTAACCAACGCAGTTGCAGCCGCCATGTCCGGCGCCCCCTCGGGTTCAGATCCCACTTCTCATAGTAAAGACCGCGCATCAGCATCGGTAGCTGGCTGAGCCGGCGCAGGTATGGACGGGCGGAGCCATTCGTGGTAAATAGGCCTTGGCTGGTCTGGGCCCTGGATGCCCGGCTCGAGCAGGATTCTTCTCGCGGTCCACACCGGCATCCCTCTGCAGGAGTCAGTCATGCCTCGCCACCCGCTCTTTCTTCCAATGGTTCTCCTGGTTGCCACCATCGCGGCGGGCTGCGACCAGCAGCCGACTCTACCCAGCGATGCGACGGTGCAGTCAAGTAATGCACGGGAGGCCGCACCGAACATCCCGGATTTCGACCCGCGCGACTTCGTCCCGGTGGTCGACAACCGCTACTTCCCACTGCGGCCCGGTTCCCGGTTCGTCTATGTGGGAACAGAGGACGGCGAGCGCGAAAGGGTTATTACGGATGTCACCCATCGGCAAAAGACGATACTGGGAGTCAAGGTTGTCGTCGTCCTGGACCGGGTCTTTCTGGACGGAGCTCTCGCGGAGAAGACTCTGGACTGGTACGCCCAGGACAAGAAGGGAAATGTCTGGTATTTGGGGGAGGATTCGAAGGAATATGAGAACGGAAAGGTCGTGAGCACGGCCGGCTCGTGGGAGGCAGGAAAGCACGGGGCCAGGCCCGGCATCATCATGCTCGCGCATCCCCACGTAGGCCAGAGCTATCAGCAGGAGTTTGCCCTGGGTGTCGCCGAAGACAGGGCCCGGGTCCTCAGTCTACAGACGAGTGTGTCAGTGCCCTACGGCAGTTTCAAGCATTGTCTCAAGACGGCAGAAACCACGCCACTCGAGCCGGGAGCCAGGGAGATCAAGCTCTATTGCCGAGGGGTTGGGTTTGTGAAGGGTGACGATGTGTCGGGAGGGACCGCCCATGTCGTGCTGACCCGGATCATCCACTAGGAAAGGTGTCAGGGTGCCGTAGCGACGGCCATCGGCA
>DATBSM010000032.1:0-6128 GCA_036559785.1 Gemmatimonadales bacterium | reverse complement strand
ACGTTTCAGGGCTGGCGGGGAGCTCGAGCACAAAGCAGCCGCCAGCACACTCATGCCGGGCTAACGCCCGCAGCTCCCCACCCAGAAGCCGGGCCAGCCGCCGGGAGAGAGGCAGTCCCAGACCCATACCCCGGGTGTCGCCCACGTCCTTGCTGATATAGATATCGAAAACCCGCTCGATCTCGCTTTCCTCGATCCCGGATCCTTCGTCCAGCAGGGTGTAGACCACCATAGGCTCTCGGGCGGAGACTTCGAGGCGAACGGTGCTGCCTTCGGGGGCATGATTGATGGCATTGCCCAGCAAGTTGATCAGGATCTGCTCGACCCTGCTGGCGTCGGTCTGGCAGCTCGGAGTACCTGGGGCGACGTCCAGCTGTAGCAAAATCCGCTTAGCCTCTCCCGCGGGGGTGACCCGGGCCAGCGCGCGCCGCGCCATAGAGCCCGGTTCGGTCGCCCGGATCACTGGTCGCAGCCGGTCTTCGTCCAGTCGGCTCAGATCCAGCAGGTCGTTGATCAGCCCGACCGCCTGTTTGGCCGAGTCGAGCACCTCGAATGCGGCCTTTGGAACGGTGGCCGGATCCTTCTTGCGCACCATCATCTCCGCCCAGCCATGCACCGCGGCCAGTGAGTTTCTCAACTCGTGGTTTACCATGGCGAAGAACCGCTCCCGGGTCCGATGGAGCTGCTGCACTTCTTCCAGCAGCCGCGCGCTCTCTTCATGCAAGCGGGCGTTCTCGACCGCCGCTGCGGTGTTGGCGGCGAGGAGGATGGCGATGTGCTCATCCTCGTCGGTGAACACCTCTTCACCCAGTTTCTCCGTCAGGTAGAGGTTCCCGAACACTCCCCGCTTCCCCACGATCGGGACCCCCAGGAAGGAGTGCATGGGAGGATGGTGGGGCGGGAAACCGTAGGAGTCGGGATGCTTGGTGAGGTCGGGAAGGCGAATCGGTTTGGCTGCGCGGATCACCAGCCCCAGGATGCCGTGGCCCCGCGGCAAATCTCCGATGAGTGCACGTTGCTCGGCATCCATGCCGTGAGTGATGAAACTCTCCAGCAGCCTGCCGTCCGGTGCCAGCACCCCAATAGCGGCGAACCGGGCTCCGATGACCTCGGCCGCCACCCCCACTACGCGCTCAAGCACCCCCTCCAGGGACACTTCCGTGATCAGCGACGAAGCGGCTACGACCAGCCGCTCCAGCCGCGGGCTGCCCGGAGATAGGCGAGCGATCGAGGTTTGAGTCACTCCCAAAGCTATAGCGCATGTTCGTCCCCCCGAAACCCCCGCAAACATTCCGATCTTCTTAATGCTTTCTTCACAGCCCCGCCGGTAGCCTGTAGGCAAAGGAGAGCGACAATGCTATTACGGCATATCCTCGCAGCAGCCGATGAATCAGACGCCGGTCGGCAGGCCGTCAGGACCGCCATGGATCTGGCATCCCGCGCTTCGGCCCGGGTCACAATCCTGCGGGTGACCGCGGTGGAGACCAGCCGGCAGCTGGTAGGTGCCGGCCATGGCGCAGGATATACGAATGGGCGTGAGGACCAGGTGGCGTTGACCTATCTGCGCCGGTGGCTCGAAGCCGATGTGCTCTCGACGGATGAGGTTCGGGCCGCCGAGCTCGCTACGGCTTCCGGGGTTCCTGGTATCGAGATCTGCCGTCTGGCCGAGCAGAGTCAGGCTGACCTGCTGGTGCTCGGCCGGAAGCGTCATTCCCGGATGACGCGGCTGCTGCTTGGCGACACGGCCGATTCGGTGGCCAGGAGGAGCCGGTTCCCCTGCGTGTTCGTCCCTCCGGGCTCGGGTGAGATCAGGAAGGTATTAGTGGCCCTGGATGGCTCCGACCGCGCCGTCAATGTGTTGAACAAGGCCTGCGATTTCGCCCGGTATGCCGGGGCTACCCTCGAGGCGGTGACCGTCGAGGAAAGCTCCAACAGTGAGCCATTGCAAATCGTGTCGACGCTTCCCGCGTCCCGGAGCTCATCGCTCCAGGTACGGGTCCGCGAGGTACTCTCCCGGGAAGGATTCCCCGGCGCTCAGCTGGCAATCCGCCGAGGGGAGATCGTCGAGCAAGTGGTGACGGAGGCACAGGAGCGCGGCGCTCAGGTCCTGGCGATCGGCTATCACCGCGGTGGTCCGCCCGGTGTGATCGAGGCCGGCAGCACGGCCCGGCGTCTGGCGCACGCGGCGCCATGTGCTGTCCTCACCATTCCCCTCTGAGCGGCAAAGCTCAAGGAGGCTGTATGACCCGCAACGTCGGCGGCTTCGAGCGGATCGCACGGTTGATCATCGCGGGGGTCATTCTTGGTCTCTACGGCGCCCTTCCATCGCCCTGGCGGTACATCACGCTGGTCGGCCTCATCCCCCTGGCCAGCGCGTTGACCGGCTTCTGCCCCATCTACGCTCAGATGGGCTGGAACCGGCGCCAGCCTGCTCACCGGAGCAACTCATGACTACCAGTCTGGCTGTTTCCGATGCGGTGGGCGGGAGCGAAGCGGAACTCCTGCCCAGACTACAAGCGATTCACCGGTTATGGTTGCAACAAATCCGCAAGGTATTGGACGCTGCCAGGGGCCCCGAAGCGGGGATCCACTGCCGCTGGAGAGCAGTGCGATATCTCAACTTCATCGCTGCCCCCCGATTCGAGATCGAGCGGGGCGCGGTCGAGAGCCTGGGCCAGATGGTGGATCCAGGTCACGCGACGCAGTTATGGGTCGCGGCGGAGCTCATGGCCTTCCTGGGTTGGCAGCTGGATCACGAGCTGGCCCTCTGGCACAGCCCCCGCGAGTTCTCGGCTCTCACCGGGAAGTTCGAGAAGGCGCTGACGCACTGGTGTGAAGCCGTCGAGGGTGCGCTGGGGAACCTGAGCTGGCGGAAGCTACCATCGCAGGCTCAGCGGCGATTCGAACTCTTAGGTACGGAGGAGGTTCACCATGATGTCTAGCCCTGGACGCGTCGCGTCCATCCTGGTGCCACTCGACGGGTCGCCCCTCGCCGAACAGGCTTTACCGATTGCGGTGGCGATCGCCGAACGTGCCCGATGCCGCATCAAGCTGGTGTTGGTCCATCAACCGCTGATCCTCGCGGAGCCAGGGCCGGACTACGCCAAGCTTGAGCTGGCGATGCAGAAGGCGGATCGTGAGTACTTGAGGTCCGTTGTTGCGCGCTTGCGCGAACGACTTGGACGTGCCCTCTCCGCCGCGGTCCTTCGTGGACCGACCGTCCAAACGCTTGCCAAGTACGTGCGCGAGCTGGGCACCGACCTGGTAGTCATGACCACCCATGGCCGCGGAGGGCTGCAACGGGCGTGGCTCGGAAGTGTGACCGACCAGCTGATCCGTACGTCAGAGGTCCCGATCCTTGTGGTACGGCCGAGAGAAGACAGGACCGCCGAATCAGCCGTCAACCTGGGCGAAATATTGGTGCCCCTGGATGGGTCGCCGCTAGCCGAGGCAGTGCTCGAGCCGGCGGCCGCTCTGGCGCGGCTTTGGGATGGGGAAGTGTCGCTGGTACAGGTTGTCCGTCCCGTGGTCCTGGACACCACCCCGTTCCTTCCATCTGTTGGATATTCGAATGAAGCCACCGCTATCCAGCGAGAACTGGCCCAGGACTACATTCGCGACGTGGCAGAACGCCTGCGCGATTCCGGGGTAAAAGCATCGGGGATAGCAGTGATCGGTGGCGGCATAGCCGACACGCTCATCAATCTGGCGCGCCCCGAGAGGGTCGGCCTGGTGGCAGTAGCGACTCACGGTCGCGGCGGTCTTCGTCGCCTCGCGCTCGGCAGCGTCGCTGATAAGCTGGTGCGCGCCGCGGAAGTGCCGGTGTTGGTTGTTCGGCCGGTCGCCCGTCGTTCGAAACGGAACTCGGAGGAGGGCCATGTTTCGGTCGGTACGCTCAAGTACTGATGAACGTTCTCGGCGGTTGCCGGGCGACGAGCTTCTGCCGAAACCCATCGGCTCGTCGCTGACTCATGCGATCACCATTCGGCGTCCACCAGGCGAAGTCTGGCCGTGGCTCGCTCAGATGGGAGCGGGGCGAGCCGGTTGGTACAGTTACGACGTGATCGATAACGGCCGTCAGCCGAGCGCCGAGCGGATTCTTCCCGAGTTCCAGCGTGTCGAGGTAGGAGGAGTCTTCCCGGCTCTTCCGGGGGTGACCGAAGGGTTCACGGTTCTCAGAGTCGACCCGGAGCGATCGCTGGTTCTGGGTTGGGTGCCACAATCTGGCGGCCCTCCGTCGATCACCTGGGCATTCGTGCTGGAAGAGTTCGAGCCAGGGTCGACTCGTCTGATCGTCCGCGCCCGGGGAGGAGCTGCGTACCGCCCGCCCTTCGGCTTGCCCCGCTGGACGACGGGTAGCCTGGTGGCGTGGGGTCATGGCTTCATGCAGCGGAAACAGCTGCTTGGTATCGCTCGCCGCGCGGAGGTCCGGTCCGACTGCCCGCAGCGCTATGTCGAGGCCGAGGACACCTTGAAGCAACAGCTCGGCCGCCCAGCCCGGGCACAGCAGGACCGAACCTCCGCGCCAGTCAGCTCGGAGAGCAGCGTTACGATCGCCTCACACACCTCGGGCCGCTCCTTCACCGCCACTCCGACCGGACAGCCGCGAGCCTGAATGAGATAGCGGGCGCCGGGCTCGACCTCCTCCACCGAACTGAGACCGCCCAGCTGATTCAGCAGGGTAGAAGCCGCCTGGGCACGTGATGACAGGTCCCCTGACGGACGCGTGAGGCCCTCGGCCAGGCGACTGCCCACGTCCGCCAGCAGGCCGGACAGCTCCTCGGCACCTAACCGCGCGCCCAGAGCGGCGAGCAACGTGGTCAGGAGCGGCAGATAGGCCTTGGAGAAGAGCGGCTCGGCATCAGGTGAGATCTGGTAGAGCGTGGCAGGCTTGCCGACCCGTCCGTCCCGGCGCTCTCCCCGGGATTGAACGAGACCATCGCGTTCCAGGGTGGCGAGATGGGCTCGAATCGCATTGTCGGTCAGCCCCACAGCTTCCGCCAGCTCGTCGGTCGTCATCTCGTTCCGCCGCAGCAATGCGAGTACCCGCCCCCGAGTCGTCTCCTGGATCCTGTCCGACTTCGTCGGTCCTGCCACTGGAGCCTCCTCTGTAGCCCTAAATGTGGCATAGAAGTATGGATTAGGCAAATAAGTCAATGAAATACTTGACAAATCCTCCCGCCACCCCTACCCTGGGTGAAGGGAAGCCCTCACAAGTCACCCCTTTCAGGACAGGAGCCATACGATGTCAAAGCGCTACCTCGCCTCCACCAGTCTTTCTGTCGCCCTCGCGTTCGCCACACTCACCGTTGGATCCAGCCTCCTTGGCGCTCAGCAAGACGGCGCGCCCACCCTGAATGACGCCACGATAGTGGCCATCTTCGACAACGCCAATTCGTTCGACATCGAGACCGGCAACCTGGCCGCCAAGCAGGGACACTCCAACGAGGTGCGTCAGTTCGGGGCGATGCTCGCGCGGGACCACCAGATGGTTCGCCAGCAGGGCCGCGATCTGGCCACGAAGCTTGGAGTAACTCCCACGCCGCCCGCAGGCGACAAGAGCGCTGAAGCCCAGGCGGCGACGCTCAAGCGGCTGAGCGGCCTGCGCGGCGCCGAGTTCGACCGTGCGTTTCTACAGCACGAGGCGACCTTCCATCGGGACGTGATTGCGGCAGTCAAGTCCACCTTGCTTCCGGCCATCAAGAATGAGGAGCTGAAGGCGCTGGTGGCGCAGGTGGCCCCGGCCTTCCAGGCGCACCTGGACATGGCGGAGAACCTCAACAAGCGTCTGGCAGCCAAGTAACTCACCGGCGGAAAGGAGTCTCCATGATCAGTCTACGCCATGCCGCCGCCGGCCCGGAGCCGCCAGATCCCGCTCTGGCACACAAGGGAAGGAAATTTTCCGGTTCGACAGTTATGGAATAGCAGGACGGGCCTGAGCCTGACCCCGGAGCAGAAGGCCGATTTGGTGGAGTATCTGAAGTCGCTCTGACTTCGGCCGCTCAAGGCAAAGCTGGTGAGGCTGCACCGTCACGCCGCGCGTGCCTGGCATACACCGAGTCAGGATGACCCTGGCGCGCCTCCTGAATTACAGCGCGGTAGGCATCGAACCCGGGCTTCAGCGCTCT
>DATBSM010000031.1:0-4730 GCA_036559785.1 Gemmatimonadales bacterium | reverse complement strand
CGGCCAGGCGGGCGGGCTGCCAGCTGGGCCCCTCCCGCGTGGGCCGGGTGCTCGCCCTGGTGAAACGCGGCGACAGCGGATCAAGGGTGCCGCTGGGCAGTGGCTGGACCGCTGAGTTGGCTTTCGGCCGGTTGCGCATCGGGCGCACCGTGCAGGCGATCAAGCAGTCCCCCTGGGCATTAGAGGGGCAGCGCGGGCGGGGGAGTTGGGGGGACTGGAGTCTCCGCTGGACGGTGGCAACCGTCCCCGACCGCCAGGAACGGACCGGGATGAGCGCCTGGTTCACGCTCGAGCCATTGACCGTTCGGGGCTGGTCTCCGGGTGAGAAGCTCCGGCCGCTCGGGGGCACCGGACGGCGGCTGGTAGTCCGCTGCTTTCAGGAGGTGCGGGTGCCGCGCAGCCGGCGAGTGTCCTGGCCGGTGTTGGCGCAAGCTCAGGAGATCATCTGGATCCCGGGTGTCTGCCGTTCCGACGCCCTCGTGCCGGCCCAAGGAACGGAGGCGCTACGCGTCGATGCTGAGCACCCCTGACGTTCTGCGCCGGACTGGAGGTCGGCCGGTCAAGTCGATCGTGTTCGACGAGCCGACCATTGCCGCGAAGGTTCAGACGCTGGCCGACGAGATCACCCGGGCCTATCCGGACGGCGAACTGCTGGTTCTCGGACTCCTCAAGGGCAGCTTCATCTTTCTCAGCGACCTGGTCCGCAAGATCCAGCGACCCATGCAGGTCGATTTTCTCGTGGCCAGTTCGTATGGCGATGGCAAGGTGTCGAGCGGCACCGTTCGCCTGCTCTACGACCCGGAGACCCGGCTCGAGGGCAAACACATCCTCCTCGTCGAGGATATTATTGATACTGGTAAGACGCTGCAGCGCCTGATGGTGCTGCTGACCGCGCGGCAGCCGCGGAGTCTCGCGGTCTGCGCGCTCCTGGACAAGCAACTGGCGTCCGAGCCGCGTCCGGAGCCCCGTTTCGTGGGGTTTCGGGCGCCACCGGCCTTTCTGGTCGGCTACGGACTCGACCACGCCGAGAACTTTCGTCATCTCCCGTTCATTGCGGACCTGGAATAATGGCAGACCGAAATCCTACTCGATCCCCTCGCACCAACTGGGGAAACTTCAGCAAGAACCTGGCTCTCTGGCTCGTGGTGGGACTCCTGGCGCTCGCCCTGTTCCAGATGATGAGCCGCCAACGCAGCCCGACCCAGGAATTCTCCTATACCGAGTTCAGCAAACAGCTGGACCAGGGCAACGTGGCCCGGGTCGAGGTTTTCGACGGCAAGCGGCTGGAGGGAGACTTCCGCAACCCGGTGACGCAGGAAAACCGGAGCGCCAAGAGCTTCCAGGTGCTGCTGCCGGTGGCGAACAGCGAGGTGTTCCTCAAGCGGCTGGAAGATGCCAATGTGCCCATCCTGGCCAAGGAGCCGAAGGGGGGCATCACCGCCATCATCATCGCCGCGCTTCCCTGGATTGTGATACTGGGACTCTGGTTCTTCCTGCTGCGCCAGCTCCAGGCTGGTGGCAGCCGCGCCTTTGCCTTCGGGAAGTCCAAGGCCAAGCTGTTGGCGGGCGACACGCCCAAGGTGACCTTCGCCGACGTGGCGGGAGCCGACGAAGCCAAGGTGGAGCTCCAGGAGATCATCGAGTTCCTGAAGGACCCGCAGAAGTTCACCCGGCTCGGCGGGCGGCTCCCGAAGGGGGCATTGCTGGTAGGCCCCCCGGGAACCGGAAAGACGCTCCTGGCCAAGGCCGTCGCCGGCGAGGCGGGCCGTCCCTTCTTCTCGATGTCGGGGTCCGACTTCGTCGAAATGTTCGTCGGCGTGGGAGCCAGTCGGGTGCGCGATCTGTTCGAGCAGGGCAAATCACACGCGCCGTGCATCATCTTCATCGACGAGATCGATGCCGTGGGACGGCACCGCGGCGCCGGGCTCGGCGGCGGACATGATGAGCGGGAGCAGACCCTGAACCAGCTTCTGGTCGAGATGGATGGCTTCGAGTCCAACGACGGTGTCATCCTGGTGGCGGCCACCAACCGTCCCGACGTACTCGATCCGGCCCTGCTTCGGCCGGGCCGTTTCGACCGCACCATCGTGGTCGATGCCCCGGACGTGCGCGGCAGGGAAGGCATCCTTCGGGTGCATACCCGGAAGATTCCCCTCGCCGCCGACGTTCGGCTCGACGTGATCGCCAAGGGAACGCCGGGGATGGCCGGGGCCGATCTGGCCAACCTGGTCAACGAGGCGGCAGTACTCGCCGCTCGGCGCAACAAGACCCTGGTGGAGATGTCGGACTTCGAGGACGCCAAGGACAAGGTCATGCTCGGTGTCGAGCGTCGAAGCCTGGTGCTCACTGAAGAGGAGCGCACCTTGACGGCGTATCATGAGGCGGGCCACGCCATCGTCGCCATCAAGATCCCGGGGAGCGATCCGATCCATAAGGTCACGATCGTACCGCGGGGACGAGCGCTGGGCCTCACCGCGTCGCTACCCGAGGTCGACCGGCATAACTACAGCAAGGACTGGCTCATTGGCAGCCTGGCGATGTTCTTCGGCGGCCGGGTGGCGGAGGAGCTGGTCTTCGGCCCGGATAAGATCACCACTGGGGCGGGGAACGACATTGAGCGCGCCACCGGCCTGGCCCGGAGGATGGTCACCCAGTTCGGCATGAGCGAGCTCATCGGCCCCCTCGCCGTTGGCGACAAAGAGCAGGAAATCTTCCTCGGCCGTGAATTTGCACAGCGGCGGGAGATTTCGGAGCGCACCGCCCAGATGGTGGATGGCGAGGTCAAGCGGCTGATCGACGAAGCCTACGCCCGTGCCAGCAGTATTCTGGGCGCCAACCGTGAGCTGCTCGATCGCATCGCCCAGGCGTTGCTCGATCGCGAGACCATTGACCGCGAGGACCTGGACCGGCTGGCGAAGAACCAGCCGCTTCCGCCCCGGACGCTGCCCCCGGTGGAGCCCAGCTCCGCGCCGAGCGGACCGGCGGCCAAGCCGGGAACGGCCCCGGCCCGCGCCCCGATCCTAGGAGCGCCTCCGGCCGAACCCGCCGGCGCGTGAATGTCACCCCGCTGGGGCTTCACTCACCTCGGGCGGTGCGTGAAGCGCTTCGCTCCCACGGGTGGGAGGAAGCGCTGGCCGGCACCGCCGCCGAAGGAATTCACACCTCAGCATTTCATCTCACCGGACTGGACCAGGGCGCACTCGAGGCTCTGGTCCCGTTCGCAGGTGGGCTCGGGCTCGAAGTTCTCACCGGGGAGGATTGGGCGATCCTGGCAGGCAGCAGGTCCCGGCTCAGTGCGCTGGCACGTCCCTGGACCGTTCCCGAGCCTCTGGCGGAGATCGCTGTAGGAATCGGGATCGCCTTACCGCCGGCCGTGGCTGCCTCCTGGCAGACCGCCCGGGGATCGGTATTTCTCGATCGCCCGGTTCTGGTTGGGATCCTCAATGTCACGCCCGATAGCTTTAGCGATGGGGGCCGTTTCGTTGGAATCGACGCGGCCCTCGCGCACGCAGAGGCGCTGCTCTCTGCCGGGGCAACCATCCTTGATGTGGGTGGCGAGTCCACCCGCCCCGGCCGCACCGAGGCGGTGCCGGCAGAGGAGGAGCTCCGGCGAGTGGTTCCGGTGGTGGAGGATATCGCGCGGAGACACCCGGATCTGGTCATCTCTATCGACACGGTGAAGGCGAGCGTGGCACGAGCCGCCCTGGACGCGGGGGCCGCCGTGGTGAACGACGTCTCCGCCTTCCGCCTCGACTCTGCGATGGCTGGCACCGTCGCTGCTGCGAAGGCCGGAGTGATACTGATGCACTCGCGGGGCTCCATTCTCGAGGTCTCCTCCACCCGGCACACCGATTATGAGGGGGACGTGGTTGGAGGCGTGCTCGCGGAACTGCGGACGGCGCTCGAGCTGGCGGCAGCAGCGGGAATTGGCCCCGACTTCACCGTGATTGACCCGGGCTTCGGCTTCTCCAAGACGGGCGAGCAGAATCTGTTCCTGTTCGATCAGTTGTCGGCTCTTCAGGCGCTCGGGAGGCCGATACTGGTCGGCCCGTCACGCAAACGCTTTATTGGCGCAATCACTGGTGTGCCGGCGGAGGAGCGCGACCGGGCCACGGCCACGATCTGCGCTCTGGCCTACGAGCGCGGAGCCCGGCTCTTCCGGGTGCACGACGTCGCCGGAGCGCGCGAAGCGCTCGCCCTGGCACATGCCATGGGAACCGGCTAGTGGCCACCACCGCGCCGAACCGTTCGCTGCCCCCCGAGGAAGCCCCTCCGCCCTACCGTTTTGCGCTGGGTGTCGCGGCGCTGGTGCTCGCGGTCTTCGTCCTCACCCTCGCTCCGACCGTCACTTTCTGGGATGCCGGAGAGTTCATAGCGGCCGCCAAGACCCTCGGAATTCCCCACCCGCCGGGCACGCCGCTCTTCGTCATGATCGCCCACGTCTGGGCGATGCTCATCCCCATCGGTGAGTACGCGGTCCGAACCAACCTTCTCAGCGCCGTGCTGAGTGCCGCGGCTGCCGGCTTCTTCTTCCTGGTGACCCACGAGTCGATCCGGCTCTTAGCCGGCGGTCTCGAGGCCCGTACCGCGCGGCTGTTGTCCCTGGGTGGTGCCGCGGCGGCGGCCATGTTGGGCGCCTTCACGTTTACCAACTGGCAGAACTCGAACGAGACCGAGGTCTACACGGTCGCCACGTTCACCATTGCGGCCATCAGCTGGCTGCTGCACAT
>DATBSM010000030.1:0-3709 GCA_036559785.1 Gemmatimonadales bacterium | reverse complement strand
ATCAGGAAGACGAGCTGGGCCAGCTCCACCGTGCTGCGACGCAGGTTGTCGAGAATCTTCCACTGAGACAGGAGCGACAGCCGGTTGGGCTCGGGGCCATCCGGGCCCGGCACCCTCCGGGTGAGCCAGGGCAGCAGCTGCCAGTCGCCCCGGATCCAGCGGTGCTTCCGCCGGGTGAAGGTCAGATAGCGGGTCGGGTAGTCGTCGTAGACGATCACGTCGGTGGCCAGCCCCGCCCGGGCGTAACTCCCCTCGATCAGGTCGTGGCTGAGCAGCGAGTTCTCGGGGAAGCGGCCGTGCGTCGCCCGCTCGAAGGCCTCGACCTCGTACACGCCCTTGCCGGTGAAGCTCCCCTCGCCATAGAGGTCCTGATAGACGTCGGAGACCGCCGTGGTGTAGGGGTCCACGCCGGGGTGTCCCGACTGGATCGACGCGAAAATCGAGCGGTTGGCGCTCGGCAGCGACACACCGACTCGCGGCTGAAGAATGCCGTAGCCGCGGACGACCCGTCCGAGGGTAGGATCGTAGACCGCGCGATTGAGCGGGTGGGCCAGCGCGCCGACCAGGAGGGGAGCCGCATCGGGCGGGAGTACGGTGTCGGAGTCGAGCGTGATCACGTAGCGCACGCTCTTGATCGGCTCCACGTCGCCCACGATCACCGAGAAGGCGCCCTCGCCCTTGCCCAGCACGAACCGGTTGAACTCCGCCAGCTTACCCCGCTTCCGCTCCCACCCCATCCACACACCCTCGTGCGGGTTCCAGTAGCGGGGACGGTGGAAGAGGTAGAAGGCATCCTCCCGCCCTCCGGCGTAGCGGGCGTTGAGCCCCTTCACTCCCTCGACGGCGGCCTCGACGATGGCGGCGTCGTCCTCGCGCGTCTCGGTGGGCGAGTCGGTGAAGTCGCTCAGCACCGCGAAGTGCAGGTGCGCCTCCCGGTTGGCCAGGAACTGGACCTCCAGGTTCTCCAGCGCCTCGCGCACCGCGTCGACGCTGCCGAACAGGGTGGGGATCACCACCGCGGTGCGGAACTCGGGTGGCACGCCGTGCTCGTGCAGGTCGAGCTTGGGGAGGGTGCGAGGCGGGAGGAACGCGGTGACCAGCTGGTTCACCACGTTGACGGCGATGTCGTTGGCCAGGACCAGGCCCAGCAGGATCACGGCGATCCACGCCGCCCGGGCCTCGGAGCCGCCCAGCAGCAGCACCGCGGCGAGGGCAGCGAGCGTGGTCAGGGCGACACCACCGACGAAGACGATGTTCGGGTGGCGCCGCACCCAGCGGTAGGTCGCCTCGCTGAACGAGGGGCGGTAACCGGCGTCCCGTTCCAGCTCCGCCAGCCCCTCGTCGATCAGATAGTACCCCACGTGGTCGGTCCTACTGTCCCGCTGCCCCGCTGCCCCGCTTTCCTGCGCTCCAGCCCGGGCCAGCTCGATCGCCCGTCGCGCGATGGCTTCCTCGGGCCTCCGGGTTCCGCGCGCGATCCGCTCCACCGAGTGGCGGTACTCGTCCCGGGTGGCGAACGTCATCCGGCTGTAGAAGCCCGACGGGTCTTCCTTCAGGACGCCTTCGACCCGGCTCTGGTCCTCGACGAAGCTGCGCCACTCCATCATGCCGATGGCGCGGAGGCTGGTGATGCTGTTGGCCATCACCACCTGGGTCAGGGCCAGCCGCTGGGTGGAGCGAGCGGTGGCCTCCTCCGCGCTCAGCGCCTCGTCGGCGATCCACTGCTCCAGCCGCACCACCGCCGGCAGCGCGCCGCCCTCGACCCGTAGCTGATGGAGAAACCGGGAGATGAACTGGGGGGTGAGCGGCGGCGGGTTGGAGGCGAACCGGTCCAGCTCCAGGTCGAGTGCTCCGTCTCCCGCGGCGGCGGCCGCAGCGATGCGGGACGCGGCCTTGTCGGCGGACTCCAGCTCGTCGAGCCGGCCCACGGTGCGGAGCGCCATCCGGCGCACGTTCTCGATCAGACCCAGCCGGAGCATGGCCGGCACCGCCCAGAGCTCGCCGATGGTCAGGGTGGAGACCTGCTGGAAGGCCCGGACGAAGTTGGTGACGTTGTGGATGTCGATCCGGCCTTCGCTGTGCCCGATCAGCGTGATGGCCAGCTCGTAAATCCGGGGATAGCCGGCCAGCGCGCCGGAGGCCAGCTCGGGCAGCTCCCGGTAGTAGCCGCTGGGGAGGCTCTCCCGCACCTCGCCGATGTGCTCCTGGACCACGTGGTAGTTGTCGAGCAGCCACTCGCCGGCCGGCCCCACGTCGGCGATACCATCGCCGTCGGCGTCAACGTCGGCCGAGGCCGTGAGCCGCCGGTTGGCGTCCTCCAGGATGCGCCGGGTGTCGTTGAGCCGGGACAGGAGCGGGGTGCGGTGGACCGCACGCTGGACCGCGATCCGCTGACTCCCCGCCACCTCCTGGGCCCGCTCCGCCAGGTGCTCGGCGCCAAGCAGCTCGCCCCGGATGGGGCCGGCGAGGCGATCCTCGCGGGCATCCGTCCGGACGAAGGGCATGACGAAGGAGAAGGAGCGGCGGAGCTTCGGCGGCTTTATGGAAACGATGGTAGGAGCCTCAGTGGGGCTATTGGCTATTGGCTATTGGCTACTGCCTGTAAGCTAAGTTGTTCAGGCTGTGCGAAAAGCTATTGCATGTCATTTGGATAACCTATAAGTCTGTGGGAATGCCAATAGCCAATAGCCAATAGCCAATAGCCAATAGCCAATAGCCAATAGCCTCTCTATGCCGCTTTACCTCTTAGCACTCGCCATCGGCTTCGTGGCCGGCCTCCGTTCCCTCACGGCGCCTGCCGCGGTCAGCTGGGCGGCGCGTCTCGGGTGGCTGGACCTGCACGGCTCCCCTCTGGCGTTCATGGGGTCGACTGCGGCGGTCGCGATACTCTCGATTCTGGCATTGGCGGAATTCGTGGCCGACAAGCTGCCCCAAACCCCCAATCGCACCAGCCCGGGACCGTTGATGGCGCGAATCGTCATGGGCGGATTGTCGGCGGCCTGTCTCGGCGTAGCGGCTGGATCTTCGGTGTTCCTGGCCGCCGCGCTCGGTGGGATCGGCGGGGTGATCGGGGCATTCGCGGGGTACGAGCTCCGCAGGCGGTTGGTTCGCGGTCTCAAGGTCAAGGATGTGGTCATCGCTGTACTGGAGGACCTGGTTGCGATCGGCCTCGCGTACCTGATCGTATCGCCCCAATAGCCGCTAGGGGCTATGGGCTGTGGGCTATGGGCTATGGGCTGTGGGCTATGGGCTATTGGCTATTGGCTATTGGCAAGACAAGCGCCTCGGAATTCCGGGTTGTGCCTAGCGAGCTAGTTCAAGGTCTTCGGTGCTTCTGTTCCGTTGGGAGCAGCCAATAGCCAATAGCCAATAGCCAATAGCCAACAGCCCTTCCAGGGATCTTTTTCACCAGACCAGACGTTACCGCAGTGTCCCCTCCATTGGAGCAGCCGAGATGCGCCGTTCCCTGATTCGATCCGCTGGATTCATCGCCTTGCCACTCATAGGGTTGCTCGTCATGGGACCCAGGCTCGCCGGGGCTGCCCCGACCCCAGCCAAGAGCGTAGCGGTCTTTGCCGGCGGGTGCTTCTGGTCGATGCAGAAGGCGTTCGACGGCGTCGCCGGAGTCCTCGGCACCACGGTGGGCTATGCCGGCGGGACCAAGGCCAACCCCACCTACCATGAAGTCGGAGGTGGCGACACCGGACAC